>CAKTFL010000085.1 GCA_934555855.1 uncultured Sphingomonas sp.
GCGCATGGCCGCGAACGACCTCGCCATCCCGCTCGCAGAGGCACCGGAGCGGCCCTCAGTAGAGCTGTCTGCGACATTGGGCGAGGGCGACGGGTTCGGCCGGATGCTGGAACGGGCCGGGGTTGACCGCCGCGACGCCGATGCCGCCGCGGCGCTGGTGGCGCAGACGGTGGACCTTCATGACATCGCGCCGGGCACGCGCGTGGCGCTGGTGCTCGGTCGCCGCGCGAACAACATGGTGCCGCGGCCGCTCGACAAGCTGCAGATGCGCGCCCGGTTCGATCTGGCGGTGACGCTCAACCGGGGCACGGATACCCTGGTCATGACGCGCCAGCCGATCGCGATCGACCGCACGCCGCTCAGGCTTCGGGGACTGGTCGGCTCCGGCCTCTACCGCTCCGCCCGCGCCGCCGGCGCGCCGGCCAAGACGGTGGAAAGCCTGATCAAGGCGCTCGCCAGCCGCCTGCCGATCGGCAGCGTGCGCGCCGCCGACGGTTTCGACATGGTGATCGAGCGCGAGCGCGCCGCCACCGGCGAAACCCGGACGGGCAAGCTGCTGTTCGCCGGGCTGGATCATGGCGGCCGCACGACCCGGCTGGTCCGCTGGACGGCGGACGGCGAGGAAGGCTGGTTTGACGCGAAGGGGCAGAGCGAGCAGCGGGGGCAGATGGGAATGCCGGTCGCCGGGCGGATCACCTCCAATTTCGGCTGGCGGATGCACCCGCTGCTCGGCTTCATGAAGCTGCACAAGGGCCTCGACATCGGCGCGCCTTATGGCTCGCCGATCCATGCTGCGATCGACGGGGTGGTCAGCTTCGCGGGCCGTGCCGGCGGCTATGGCCATTTCGTCAAGGTAACGCACCGGGCGGGGCTGGTCAGCGGCTATGGGCATATGAGCCGCATCGCGGTCCGCCCCGGCGAGCGCGTTACCCGCGGCGAAGTGATCGGCTATGTCGGTTCGACCGGCATGTCGACCGGCCCACATCTGCATTGGGAGGTCTGGCGCAACGGCGCATCGATCAATCCGCGCGCGATTTCCTACGACACGGTGCAGCGCCTGACCGGCGCCAACCTGTCGGCGTTCAGGGCGCAGGTCGCGCGACTGATGGCGGTGACGCCGGGCAACTAAGCCCAAGCCTCCCCGTTCGCCGGGGTCCAAGTCCCCCGTTCATGCTGAGCCTGTCGAAGAACTGCCTTCCACTTTCCACAGCATGGAAACGCAGCCCATCGACAGGCTTGGGGCGAGCGCATGAGAGCTGCTCGACACGACGGAACGGGAGAGAAGCGGAAATGCCTTATTCGTGCGTCCGGCCGAAATCCGCCGCCGCATCATCCTGTCCCTGCTCCACGATCGACCGGCGGATTGCGCGCGTCCGCGTGAACAGGTCGAACAGTTCGTCGCCTTTGCCCCAGCGGATCGCGCGCTGAAGGCTGGCCAGGTCCTCGCTGAACCGCCCCAGCATCTCCAGTACCGCCTCGCGGTTGGTCAGGAATACGTCGCGCCACATGGTCGGGTCGGACGCGGCGATGCGGGTGAAGTCGCGAAAGCCTCCGGCGGAATATTTGATGACCTCGCTCTGGGTCACCTCCTCCAGATCGGATGCCGTGCCGACGATGGTATAGGCAATCAGGTGCGGCAGATGGCTGGTGATCGCGAGCACCCGGTCGTGATGCTCCGGCGTCATCCGCTCGACGGTGGCGCCCAGCCGGCGCCAGAACGCCGCGACCCGCTCCACCGCCGCCTCCGGCGCGCCCTCGGGCGGGGTGATGATGCACCAGCGCTGGCGGAACAGGGTGGCGAAGCCCGCTTCCGGCCCAGACTGTTCGGTCCCGGCGACCGGATGGGCGGGGATGATCGTCGCGCCCGGCAGCGCCTCGGCGAGCGCGCGAGCCACCTCCGCCTTGCAGCTGCCGACATCGCTGACGATCGCCTCGACCGGCAGGTCCTCGGCCAGCTCCGCCGCGACCGGGCCCATGGCGCGGACGGGAACGCATAGAACGACGAGGTCCGCGTCGATCACCGCCGCGCCGGCACTGTCCGCTACATCGTCGGTAAGGCCGATCCGCTCGGCGACCGCGCGCACCTCCAGGTCCGCGTCATAGCCGGTCAGCCGCACGGTCGGCATGGCCGCACGGACGGCCCGCGCAACCGACGAGCCGATCAGCCCCAGCCCGATGACGGTGACGCGGGCGAACGGCAGCATCAGGCGGCTTGCTGGACCAGCCGGCGCAGAACCGCGATCACGCCCCGGCACTCTTCTTCGGTGCCGACCGTGACACGCAGGCCGTGCGGCAGCCCCTGCCCCGGCAGCCAGCGAACCAGATAGCCGGCATCCATCAGCTCCTTGTAAGCCGCCTCCCCGGTCAACGCGCCTTCAAACAGCACCAGCACGAAGTTCGCCTTTGACGACACGGCGCGCAGGCCCGCATTGCCCAGGCTCGCGATCTCCGCCTCAAACCACGCCCGCCACTCGGCATTGTGAGCGCGGGACGCGTTGACGAAGTCCTGATCAGCGAGTGCCGCCACCGCCGCATGTTGACCGGCGATGGTGACGTTAAAGGGCGCGCGGATCCGGTGAAGCGCCTCGATGATCGGGGTCGCGGCATAGCCCCAGCCGATCCGCTCGGCGGCAAGGCCATAGATCTTGGAAAAGGTGCGGGTGACGAGCACGTTGGGCTCCGTCATCGCCAGCGCCAGCCCGGCATCGTCCTCCGCCGCATCGAGATATTCGGCATAGGCCTGGTCCAGCACCAGCAGCACGTCGCGGGGCAGCCCGCGATGCAGTCGGGCGATCTCCTCGCGCGGGGCAAAGGTGCCAGTGGGATTGTTCGGATTGGCGACGAACACGACCTTCGTCCGCTCGGTGACGCAGGCGAGGATGGCGTCGACGTCGGTGGCGTAATCGCCGTCCTCGGCGACGACCACCGACGCGCCGGTGCGCCGGGTCGCGATCTCGTACACCGCAAAGCCGTAGCGGACATGGATGATCTCGTCCCCCACGCCCGCGAACGCGCCCGCCGCGAGGTGCAGCAGTTCGTCCGATCCGGTGCCATAGATCACGCGCGTCGGGTCGAGCCCGTAGCGGTCCGCGATCGCCTCCCGTACCATCGTCGCACCGGCATCGGGATAGCGCGACAGGTTGGTCGCCGCGGTCGCGAAAGCCTGCTCGGCCGCCGGGGAGGTGCCGAGCGGGTTCTCATTCGAGGACAGCTTGGCGACCTTTCGGCCGTCATCGGTCGTGGCACGGCCCGGAATATAGGGCGTGATGGCGGCGATCCAGGGCTTGGGAGAGGGTGCGGTCATGATGCCCGCGCTACGGCGCGGCGCTTGCGTTGACAAGGCGAGGTGCCCTAGCGCGCGCACCATGCTCCACGATCAGCGCTTCGGCCTTCAGCGTCATGTCGCCCTGCCCGGGCCGCTCGCGCTCGACGGCGGCGGGCGCCTGTCGCCGGTCGAGATCGGCTACGAGACCTATGGCTCGCTCAACGCGGACGCTTCCAACGCGATCCTGATCTGCCACGCCCTGACCGGCGACCAGCATGTCGCCTCCGAACACCCGCGCACCCGCAAGCCGGGATGGTGGACGCGCATGGTCGGCGAGGGACAGCCGATCGACCCTGCGCGCCATTTCATCGTCTGCGCGAACGTGATCGGCAGCTGCATGGGCTCTTCCGGCCCCGCGAGCCGCAACGTGGTGACGGGCAATCCCTTCGCCATGGCGTTTCCCGTCATTACCATCCGCGACATGGTGCGCGCCCAGGCGATGCTGCTCGACCATCTTGGCGTCGCCCGGCTGGCAGCGGTGGTCGGCGGCTCGATGGGCGGGATGCAGGCGCTGAGCTGGGCGGCGACCTGTCCGGAGCGCGTCCGGGCCTGTGTCGTGATTGCCTCTACCCCGCGCCACACGGCACAGAACATCGCGTTCCACGAGGTCGGGCGCCAGGCGATCATGGCCGATCCGAAATGGCGCGGTGGCGACTATTACGGCAGTGACGATCCGCCTGCCGCCGGCCTGGCCGTCGCGCGCATGGCCGCGCACATCACCTATCTGTCCGAAGCGGGACTGACCGAGAAATTCGGCCGCCGCCTTCAGGGCAGGTCCGGCAAGAGCTTCGGGTTCGACGCCGACTTCCAGGTGGAAAGCTATCTGCGCCATCAGGGCATCGCCTTTGTCGATCGGTTCGATGCCAATTCCTATCTCTACATCACCCGCGCCATGGATTATTTCGACTTGGCCGAGGAGCATGGCGGACGCCTCGCCGACGCGTTCCGGGGCACGGCGACGCGCTTCTGCCTGGTCAGCTTCGACACCGACTGGCTTTATCCGACCGCTGAATCGCGTGGCATCGTCCAGGCGCTGAACGCGGCCGGCGCGGCGGCAAGCTTCGTGGAGCTGTCCAGCCCCTATGGCCATGACGCATTCCTGCTCGACAGTCCCGAGCTTAATCGGGTCGTCGACGGTTTCCTGAGGGCGAACGCCGCATGAGCGAACTCGATTTCTCCGACGATCGGTTGCGGCTGCAACTGCCGCGCATCCATGGCTGGCTGGCGTCGAGCTACTGGTCGCCCGGCATCGCCCGCGCCACCGTCGAGCGGGCTATCGCCGGCTCGCACCCGCTGGGCGTGTACCACGGCGCCGAGCAGGTCGGCTTCGCGCGGATGATCACCGACCATGCGACCTTTGCCTGGCTGGCGGACGTGTGGGTCGCGCAGCATTTCCGCGGTCAGGGGATCGGCCGGCGGATGGTGCAATGGTATCTCGACCATCCGCGCTTCATCGGCATCCGCCGGTTCGCCCTGGTCACCGCCGACGCGCATGACGTCTATGCCAGGCTCGGCTTCCACGCACTGCTCCGCCCCGAACGCTACATGGAACGCCTGTCCGCCGATGCGGCAGCGCGGTTAATGGCAGCGTCGTGACGGCGGATCGGCCGTTGAACACACCCCGGCTTCGACCCGATCTGGAGATCATCGCCAATCATGTCGAGGCCGGCAGCCGCATCCTCGACGTGGGATGTGGGACCGGCGACCTGATGGACGCCCTTCGCGTCCACAAGCAGGTGGATGCGCGCGGGCTGGAGATCGATCCGGGCAACGTCGCCGCCGCGGTCGCGCGCGGGCTGTCCGTCGTGCAGGGGGATGCCGACCGCGACCTCGCCGCCTATCCCGACGCCAGCTTCGACTACGCCATTCTCAGCCAGACGCTCCAGACCGCGCGGGCCCCCGACATGGTGCTCGACCATCTGCTGCGGATCGGCGAGCGCGCCTTTGTCAGCTTCCCCAACTTCGCCCATTGGCGGGTACGGCTGTCGCTCTTGTGGGGCGGACGGATGCCGGTGACGCGGTTGCTGCCCGAACAATGGTATGACACGCCCAATATCCACCACGTCACCATCGACGACTTCCGCGCCTTCCTGAACACGCGCGGCATTCGGGTGGAGAGGGCCTGGTTCCTGTCCCGCGGCCGACGGACGCGGTCGGCGGCGGCCAATGCGCTTGCCGAACACGCCGTGTTCCTGCTTCGCCGAGAATTGTAAGAAATTACATAGGTAAGTGGGAACCGGCCCGATGAGCGAGGGTTAGAACCGCACTGTGTCCAAGACCGCTCTCATCGTCGAAGACGAGATCTTCGTTGCGCTCGACCTGGAGCGTATCCTGACCGACGCCGGTTATACGGTTGCCGCCATCGCCGCCGATCGCGCCAGCGCGATGGAGGCCGCGCCGCGCGCCGATTTTGCCTTTGTCGACGTGAACCTGCGCGACGGGCCGACCGGACCGGAGATCGCGCATCGCATGTCGAGCGACTATGGCGTGCGGGTGGTGTTCGTGACGGCCAATCCCGGCCAGATCGCCCACCCGGATGGCGCCCTCGGCTATATCCGCAAGCCGTTCAGCGAGGCGTCGATCCTGGCGGCGGCGAAGCTCGCCGGCGATGGCGAGCCCGTCGTTCACGACCAGCTGAGGCCCTTGGGCGAGGTCAGTGCCGGCTGAACGACGCCAGCGGCGCCCGCAATGTCACGGTCAGCCCCGACCTGCCCCATTCGCGCTCCACGCTGCCGCCTAGCTGACGCACGGCCGACAGTTCGATCAGCTGCGTTCCGAAGCCCTGTCGGGTCGGAGCGTCCACATCCGGCCCGCCCTCTTCGCGCCAGATCAGCGTCACCGTCCGCTCGTCCGCGGCCGTGGTCACCGTGACCCGACCCGTCAGCGTGGATAGCGAGCCGTACTTGACCGCGTTGGTCGCCAGTTCGTGGAAGAACAGCGCGAGCGGCGTCGCCGAACGGTCATCGACCACCACGTCGGGCCCTGACACCACCAGCCGCTCCCCGCCCTGGCGATAGGGAGCGAACAACTCGCCGAGCAGGCCGTGAAGGCTATCCTGCCGCACGGCGGGCCGCGACCGCGCACTGTGCGGGCGGACGAAGTCGTGCGCGCGACCCAGCGCGACGACGCGGTCGCGCAGGTCCGCCGCAACGTCGGCAAACTCCGGCCGCGACCGTGCGGCAAACGCGATCAGCCCTGAAATGACGGCAAAGATGTTCTTGATGCGGTGGGACAGTTCCTGGCTGATGACCTCGCGTTCCTCGGCGGCGACCTTCTGCTCGTGAATGTCGGTGCAGGTGCCGAACCATCGGGTGATCCGCCCCTCCGCATCCCTGATCGGCAACGCCCGGCCGAGCACCCAGCGATAGGTGCCGTCGAAATGATGCAGCCGATATTCGATCTGGTACGGCACGCCCGTGATCAGCGAATGGCGCCAGGCGGCCCAGGCTCTTTCCTGGTCGTCGGGGTGGAACACCTTGTTCCACTTCTCCCCATCGGTCGAGCCGAGCGGCATACCCGTGAACTCATACCACCGCGCGTTGTAATAATCATGATAGCCATCGGGCAGGGTCGACCAGACCATCTGCGGCATCGTGTCGGCCAACGTGTGAAAGCGCGACTCGCTGTCGCCCAGCGCACGACGCGCGTCGTTCTCCGCATGACGCCATGCGGCCGCGTCGCGCGTGTCGCGCAGCCGCGACATCACGCCCGCCGCAAGTGTCGTCAGGCCCTGGCGCTGGAGGGGAGTCAGCCCCTCCGGCCGCGGCTCGGTATCGATCACGCACAAGGATCCGAGCGGCACGCCCGTCTCGCTGGTCAGCGGCGCGCCGGCATAGAAGCGGATATGCGGCTCGCCCGTGACCAGCGGGTTGTCGGCATGAAGCGGATCCGCCGACAGGTCGGACACGACCATCACGTCGTCACCCTCCATGGCGTGCTGGCAGATCGACATGTGCCGCGGCGTGCCCGGCAGGTCGGTGCCCGTCCGGCCGAGAAAGGTCTGGCGCACCCCCTCGACCAGGCTGACCAGCGCGACCGGCGTGTCGCACAGCGCGGCGGCAAAATCAGTGATCTGGTTCAGCGCCTCCGTCGCGCGCAGCGTATCGAGATCATAGGTCTCGATCAGCGCCAGGCGCGCCGCCTCGTCGACCTGCCATCCCCGGCCTGGTCGGTCGGCCTTGGCGTCGGCCATCAGAACGGCACGTCGTCGTCGAGGTCGTCCGCATAGCCGCCGCCGAAGCCACCGCTGCGATTGCCCTGACCGCCGCTGCTGCCGCCGCGATTGCCGCCGCCGCTCGATCCGCCGCCCGAACCACCACCGCCGAAGTCGCTACCGCTGCCCCAGTCGTCACGGCCGCCGCCACCCTGAGCGCCACCGCCGCCACCCTGGCCGCCGCCCGGTCCGTCTAGCATGGTCATGACGGAGCCCGGCCCCTGAAGCACTATTTCGGTCGAGTAGCGATCCTGACCATTCTGGTCCTGCCATTTGCGCGTCTGGAGCTGGCCCTCGATATAGACCTTCGAACCCTTACGCAGAAAGCGTTCGGCGACGCCCGCCAGCCCTTCGTTGAAGATCGCGATCGAATGCCATTCGGTGCGCTCCTTGCGCTCGCCCGAATTGCGGTCCTTCCACGTTTCGGAGGTGGCGATGCGAAGGTTCACCACCTTGCCGCCATTCTGGAAGGATCGGCTTTCCGGGTCGCGCCCCAGATTGCCGACGATGATGACCTTGTTGACGCTGCCCGCCATATCT
>CAKTFL010000086.1 GCA_934555855.1 uncultured Sphingomonas sp.
GAAGATCATGATCGTGCCATGCGCGGAGAATATCTGGTCGTAGTGTTCGGGCGGCAGATATCCCGCCGCGTCGCCGATCGCCGCCGCCTGGTGCGTGCGCATCATGATCGCGTCGATGAAGCCGCGGACCAGCATCACCACACCCAGCAGGACGTACATGACCCCGATCCGCTTGTGATCGACCGAGGTGATCCACTCGCGCCACAGATAGGGCCAGTGGCCCTTGACGGTAATCCAGGCCAGCACGCCCGCGATGCCGAGCCCGACCATGGCGGCCGCGATCAGCGGGATCGGCTGCGCGAAGGGGATCGCGTCCCAGCTCAGCTTGCCGAGCATCAGCTTTGGTCTCCGGGTGAGATGGCCGGGCTGCCGCGTCCTTCTTCGGGTCCGGGCGCGGGCGGCAGCTGCTGGGAGACGACCGCGTCGAACAGGCCCGGCTGGACGGCGCCGAAGGTAAAGGGCTTGTCCGCCTGGCTCTGCCGGGCGAATTGTCGGTAGGTCGGACCGTCCAGCACCGGCCCGCGTCCGCGCACGCCCGCCGCCCAGGCGTTGAACTGCGCCACCGGCACGGACACGGCCTGGAAGTTCATGTCGGAAAAGCCATCGCCGGAGAAGTGCGCCGACTGGCCCCAATAGGTGCCGGGCCGGTCCGCCTGCAGGTGCAGCTGCGTCCGCATCCCGTTCATCGTGTAGATCTGGCTGCCGAGCTGATGAACGAAGAACGTGTTCATCACGCTCGCGGAGGTCAGCTCGAAATGCACCGGCACGCCGGCCGGGATGACCAGACGGTTGACCGAGGCGACGCCCTGGCTGGGATAGATGAACAGCCATTTCCAATCGAGCGACACGACCTGTACCTCCAGCGGCCGGGTGCGCGAGGCGAGCGGGCGGGCGGGATCGAGGTCGTGGCTGCCGACCCAGATCACGCCGCCGAGGAACATGATGGTCAGCAGCGGGATCGACCAGACGATCAGCTCGATTCGGCCCGAATAGACGAAGTCGGGGCGGCGGCGCGCGCGCGGATTGTCGGCGCGATACCACCAGGCGAATGCGACGGTCGCGATCATAGTCGGCACGATGATGGCCAGCATGATGACCAGCGCGTTGAGCAGGATCGTGCGCTCGCCGGATGCCACCGGCCCCGCAGGGTCGAGCACCCCGGAACCGCATCCCGTGAGCGGCGCTGCCAGCAGCAGCGTAAGGCAGATCCTGGAACCGCTGGCCAAGGGAGAACACCTCGCGATTGCCCGCCCAGCTTAACCGAGCCATGGACTATCGCCAGTATAGTGGATCAAGATCGGCCGACCTGCGATGCGCGCGCCATGCCGACTTGTCGGCGGCTGTGATATTGCGGCGAAATGCTGCACACTCCGGAATGGAGGATCGAACCCATGCAGGTTTTCGATGCGCCTGTGCCACAGCCGGTGGAGCCGCCCGAGTTTGAATCGGCGGCCGCCGTCAGGCTATGGCTGTCCGAGCGGTTCGCGCAGCAGCGCGATCCACAGGCTATCCTGCGCCTCGTCGCGGGAACTCTGGGCCGTTTCCTTCATGTCAGCCGCGTGGCGTATGGCGAGGTAGAGCCCGGCGCCGACACGATTACCGTATCGCTCGACTGGACGGACGGGGTCGGGACGATGGTCGGCCGCCACCAGCTGTTCCGCGACTCCGCGATCGTCCGCGAATATCTGCGCGGTCGGACCCTGGCGGTGTCTGACGTGGCGACGCTGGACCTCGACGCGGCCGAGCGACGGCTGCTCGACGACACGCAATGCCGCGCCTTTGTATCGGTGCCGCTCATCCATGACGGCGACTTCGTGGCGCTGTTTTCGGTTACCCACCGAGAAGAACGGCCGTGGTCGCACGAGGAGGTCGCATTGATCGTCCAGGCGGGGGCGCGGACATGGAGCACGCTGCAGCACGCGCGCACCCTGGCGCGGCTGGAGGCCAGCGAGGAACAGTTCCGCACGCTCGCCGAGACGGTTCCCGGCATCTGCTGGATCGCCAGCCCGGACGGCACCGCCACCTGGATGAACCGGAACGGGCGCGATTATCTGGGCGGGTTCAGGCGCCGGCCGGAAAGCGCCACCGAACTGATCCATCCCGACGACGCGGACGAGGCGGTGCTGGCCTGGAAACAGGCGCTGACGGAGGGGCGGCCGATGGAGCGCACGGTGCGGCTGCGCGGCACCGACGGGCAGTTTCGCCCCTTTCTCAGCCGCGCCGTGCCGGTGCGCGGTGCCGATGGACAGGTGATCCGCTGGTGCGTGGTGCAGGTCGATCTGTCCGAACGTCACGCGCAGGAGCATCGCCAGACGCTGCTGCGCGGCTTTTCCGACCGGGTCCGCGACATGACGGACGCCGACGCGATCCTTGCCGAGATGGCGGCGCTGATCGGCGAGGAACTGCGCGTCGCACGCGTGTCCTATGTAGAGGTCGCGGGTGACGATGGCGACCGCTTCCGCCGCTACGCATGGCGCCATGGCGAGTTGCACGGATGGGTGGACCGGGCCTTCAGCTTCGACCCGCATCTGCGCGAGGTGCTGGCAATGCACCGGCAGGGAGAGACCTTCGTGTCCGACGACCTGCTGCGCCGGGCGGCGCGGATGGCACCGCTGGAGGACTTCGCTCGCCTCTATGGCGTGCGGGCCGCCATCGCCGCGCCGATCGTGAAGGGAGGGCGGCTGCTCGCCAGCCTGTCCGTCTTCGAGGACCTTCCACGCCGCTGGACCCGTGACGAGATCGACCTGATCGAGGAGTTCGCCGACCGGGCCTGTGTCGCCATCACCCGCGCCCGCGCGCAGGCGGAGCTTCACGTGCGCGAACGCAACCAGGCATTCCTGATCGAATGGAGCGATGCCCTGCGCGGCGAGACATCTCCTGATCGGGTGGTCGCGACCACGCTGGAGGGCCTGACCCGGCACCTGAACGTCTCGCGCGCCAATTTCGCCGAAAGCACGCCCGACCGGCGCGGCTTCGCGATCACCCAGGAATGGCGGCTGGGCGATCATGGCGATGCCGTGCCGGTGCTGGCGCGCGCCGGCGTCAGCGACGGGCTGCATCGCGCGTATCTGACCGGCGAGACCGTCGAGGTGAGCGACATTCATGAGGACCCGCGCATCGCGCCCGAGATGCGCGAGCGCTATGCCGCGGTGGAGGCCGCCGCATTCGTCGGCATCCCGCTGGTCCGCAGCGGCCATGTCCGCGCGGTGCTGTCGGTGCAGAGCGCCCTGCCCCGCGACTGGCAGGCGGCCGAGATCCAGCTGCTGGCCGACGTCGCCGACCGGGCCTGGGTGGCCCTGGAGCGAGCGCGCGCGGAAGCGCAGTTGCAGGAGCGTGAGCGCAACCAGGCGTTCCTGATCGACTGGAGCGACCGGGTCCGCCGTGAGACGGGTCCGCGCGTCATCCTGGCGCTGACGCTGGAACGGCTGGGCCGCCATTTGGGCGCGTCGCGTATCAATTACGGCGAAACCGATCGCGACGATCACGGCTTCGACGTGCTGCACGAATGGCGCGCCGACGGCACCGACAGCGTCATGGGCCACCATTTCGCCTTCGCTGCGCTGGGGGAGCCCATGTACGCGGCGCACATGTCCGGCCAGCCGGTGGTGGCCGATGATGTGGCGGAAAGCCCGTTGTTCGACACCGACAGCCGCCCGCTCTACGCGTCCATCGGTCTTCGCGCGCTGCTCAACATGCCGCTGGTTCGCGACGGACGCCTGGAGGCGGCGCTGTCGATCCAGCAGACCAGCCCGCGCGCCTGGACGCCCGGCGAAATCGAGCTGGCGCGAGAGGTCGCCGACCGGACCTGGGCGATCCTGGAACGTGCCCGGTCGGAGGAACGGCTGGCGGAAAGCGAGGCTCTGCTCGCCGCGTTTATGGAGAACGCACCCTTCGGAATGCACCTGAAGGACGCCAACGGCCGCTACATACGGGTCAATCCCGAAATGGGTGCGGCGCTGGACCGGCCGGTGGAGGAGATCGTCGGCGCTCACCCAAATGAGCTGTTCCCGCCCGCCATCGCCGAGGTAATAGGCGAGATCGAAGGAAAGGCCCGCGCCGGCGAGCTGGCCTCGGCCGAGTTCCATGGCGGCACGCGCGAGCACTGGCGATCGGTCATGTCGGTGGTGTTTCCCATCAAGGGCCGGGGCCGCGCCCGCACCGCCGGGCTGACGGTGGACATCACCGAGCGCAAGCAGGCCGAGGACGCGCTCGCCCGCAGCCGCGAGGCGCTGTACCAGACGGAAAAGCTGTCCGCGCTCGGCTCGCTGCTTGCGGGTGTCAGCCATGAACTGAACAACCCGCTGTCGATCGTCGTCGCCCAGGCGGTGATGATGGAGCGCCAGGCGAGAGGCACGGAAATCGCCGAGCGCGCGCAAAAGGTTCGCCGCGCCGCCGACCGCTGCGCGCGGATCGTGCAGACCTTTCTCGCCATGGCGCGCCAAAAACGGCCCGAGCGCGAGGCGGTGGACCTGAACGGCGTCGTGATGGCAGCGCTGGAGCTGGCGGATTATGGCCTCAGGACCGAGGGGATCGGCCTTACCAGGCAGCTCGCACCCGACCTGCCGCCGATCCCCGCGGACGCCGACCAGCTCCACCAGATCGTCATAAACCTGGTCATCAACGCGCAGCAGGCGATGATCGCAGCCGGAACGGCGGGCCGGCAACTGACCGTCACCACCGCCCACGGCGTCGAGCCCGACACGGTTACGCTGGACGTCTCCGACAACGGGCCGGGCGTGCCGGTCGAGGTACGGCGGCGTATTTTTGAGCCTTTCTACACCACCAAGCCTCAGGGAGAGGGCACGGGCGTAGGCCTGTCGTTCAGCCAGGGCCTGGCGGAGGCGCATGGCGGGCGGCTGGTGCTGGTCCCCTCGGCCACCGGCGCCACCTTTCGCCTGACCCTGCCCATTGACCCGGCGCTGACGCTGCCCAGCGTTGCGCCCGAGCCGGCCCCGCTTGCCGAGCCCGGCCCGGCACGCCGCCGCGCGCTGGTGGTCGACGACGAGCAGGAGATCGCCGAAAGCCTCGCCGATTTCCTGGCACTGGAGGGCTATGCGACCCGGATCGCGGTCGGGGGGCGGGCAGCGATGGCGCGTCTGGCGGCGGGCGAGGATTACGACCTGATCGTCTCCGACCTCCGGATGCCGGAAGTGGATGGGCCCGGCCTCCACGCCTGGATCATGCGCGAGCGGCCCGAGCTGGTCGAGCGGCTGGCCTTTGCGACGGGCGACACGCTCGGCGCGGCGGTCGCCCGGTTCCTGGCGGAGGCGAAGCGCCCGGTCCTGGAAAAACCCTTCATGCCCGATGCCGTGCAACGCTTCCTGAAACAGGTGGACGACGCATGATCCCTGCCCCGACCGCATCGCCCGCCCCTCATGTCGTCCTGGTCGATGACGAGGAAGATTTGCGCGAACCCATCGCCGCTTATCTCGCCGACAACGGCATGGACGTGTCGGAGGCGGACGGGGGCAAAGCGCTCGACGCGATCATTGCCGATCGACCCGCCGCGCTGGTGGTGCTCGATGTGACCATGCCGGATGAGGACGGCTTCACGATCGCCCGTCGCCTGCGCGCGGAGCATGGAGAGGCGATCGGCATTATCATGCTCACCGCCCGACGCGACGTGATCGACCGTGTGGTCGGGCTGGAGCTGGGCGCGGACGACTATGTCATGAAGCCGTTCGAACCGCGCGAGCTGCTCGCCCGCATCCGCGCCGTGCTGCGCCGCCTCGCCAGCGGGCCGGCCGCCGAGCAAGCTGACGACGCTCGGGCGCACACGGCGGGTCAGGACGGTTTCCATCGGGAGTTCTGGATCCCCTCCAGCCGTGGCCAGATCCGCGTGCCCGTCGACACGGTCGAATGGATCGAGGCGGCCAAGGACTACGCGCTGCTTCACACGCCCGAGCGCAGCCACATGATCCGCGTCACCATGGCCGCGCTGGAAAAGGGGCTCGATCCCCGCGACATGATCCGCGTCCATCGCTCCGCTTTCGTGCGTCCCCAGGCGGTGCAGACGATCAGCCAGATCGGCCGGCATACGGTGCTGGTCCTCCGGTCGGGCGCGAGCGTCCGCGTCGGCCCTCAGCATGTCGGCGAGGCGCGCGACCTGCTGAAGCGCTGAACGCGTTCGTCGTACCGATCGACGCCTTCGTCGCACGTTCGCCGTGGCGGTCGCAGGCGACGCGACGCAACGAGGACGGACCGGCATCGCCGCGCTCGACACTGATCGAACGGAAATTCTCATGCGAAGCAACGTCATCCCCGCCATCGTCACCGGCTTCATCCTGACCGTGTTCGCGATGACGCCAACCACGGCGCGCGCCGCCCTCGGCCGACCTGATTGCGGCGCATCGATCGCGACAGGGACCCTGACCGGCGCTGGGGCGTTCCGACCCTTATGTTCTCTTACCCACTGAATTGTCGGCGCATTCCCCCATGCGCTTCCTGATTGCCGAAAGCGAAACCGCCGAACAGCGGCAGCAGCGACGCGAGCGGGTGGGACGCAGCGCCGGCGAAAGCTATTGCGTAACGCTGCAACAGATCGCGCCGGAGGCGTCGTGCGAGCGCATCACGCCGGCCGATGCCGACACCCCCCTGCCCGACATCGACGCTCTCCAGGTATTCGACGCCGTGTTCGTCACCGGCTCGCCGCTGCACGTCTATGACGGGTCGCCCGAGACGGAACGCGAGATCGCCTTCATGCGACGGGTGTTCGCGGCCGGCGTGCCCAGCTTCGGCTCCTGCGCGGGGCTTCAGCTCGCAACGGCGGCGGCCGGGGGTACAGTCCGCGCGATGTGCCGGCAGGAGGCGGGCATCGCCCGCCGGATCACCCGCACCGAACAGGGCCGCGACCATCCCCTGCTCGCTGGCCGCGGTTCCGCTTGGGACGCCCCAGCCATCCACGGCGACGCGGTGGACCGGCTGCCAGAGGGCGCGACGCTGCTCGCCACCAACGCGAGCTGCCGCGTGCAGGCGATCGAGATCCGGCACGGGGCCGGCATCTTCTGGGGCGTGCAATATCATCCCGAACTTTCGCTCGCGGAGATCGCCTCGGCATTGCGGCGCGAAGCGGCGGATCTCGTCGAGGACGGGCTGGCCCTTACCGAGGCGGGGGTGGAGGATCAGGCGGCGCTGCTCGACGCGCTCGACCTGCGCCCCGACCGGCTGGACGTGCGCTGGCGACTAGGTGTCAATGCCGAGGTCGCTGAAACCGACAGGCGGCGCACGGAGATCGTCAACTTCATCCGCCACCTGGTCATTCCGGCCATGGCCGCCCGGAACGTGGACGAACGGGCGATCGCGGCGGAGTAATCGCGACGAAACGGGCCGGGCGCGACGGGTGAGAAACCGGCGGACCGACCACTTTACGAAGCCTGGCCGCTGGCCGATACCCTGCGGCCATGATCGCACTTCTCCTTGCTGCAGCAGCCGCCACCCCGTCGCCAGCGGGTGGCGGCGTAACCCGCGAACCCTATGGCACGACGCGCGAAGGTACCGCTGTCGACCGCTACCGGCTCCGCAACCGGCATGGCGCGGAGGTCGCGATCCTGACCTATGGCGGGATCATCGACTCTGTCTCGGTGCCCGACCGGCAGGGTCGTTTCGCGAACGTCGTGCTGCAACTGCCCGACCTCGCCACCCATGAGGCGCGGCCGAACGTGAACAGCATCGTCGGCCGTTTCGCCAACCGGATCGCGGGTGGCGGGTTCGTGCTGGACGGACGCCGCTATCCCCTGTCGCCCGACCCCAAGGCGATCGTCATCCATGGCGGAACGCCCGGTTTCGGCGAGCGGGTGTGGCGGGGGGAACCGTGCCGGCCGCGCGGCTGCTCCGCAGTGACGTTGCGCTATGTCAGCCCGGACGGGGAGAACGGCTTTCCGGGCCGACTGTCGGTCGCGGTGACCTACACCCTCACCACCGACGATGCGATCCGGATCGATTACCGCGCGACAACCAGCCGGCCGACCGTCGTCAACTTCACCAACCACAGCTATTTCAACCTGGCCGGCGGCGGCACCGTGTTGAACCAGCGGGTGCAGATCCTGGG
>CAKTFL010000087.1 GCA_934555855.1 uncultured Sphingomonas sp.
CACGGGACCTTCGAGATCACCGGCGTCCCGAAGGCGGTGCTGGAGGCCTACAGCCAGCGGCGCGCGGACATACTCGCCACCGCCGAAAAGCTGGGGATTAAGAGCACCCAAGGGCTGCGTGATGTCACCGCCCGCACCCGCGATCCGAAGCTCAACGTCGAAGATCGCGACGGCCTCATGAAGACGTGGCTCGACAAGGCGGAAGTGCTTGGCTTCAACGGCAAGGAGGTCCTTGCCGCGGCCGAGCGGCAGGCTAGAGCTCAGGAGAACAGTACGCCTTTCGAGCGCGGCTACAACGCCATCGTCGAGGCGGTGAAGAGCGCCCGCGAGTTCGTCGCCGGCCTGCTCAGGTCTCCCGACCCTCTGGTCGACAAAGGGATCCTCAAGATCGCCCAAACCCCGGCGGAGGCCGGCGCGCAGCTCGCGGTTGCCTCCGCGATCCGCATCCTCAACCAGCGCGAGGCGGCGTTCGACGTCGACCGGGTCGCCAAGCAGGCGCTCGACCTCGGCGTTCGCGGTGTCACCATCGACCAGGTCGAGGCGCGGGTTCAGCGGCTGATCGAGAAGGGCAAGCTGATCCCAGGTGAGATCCGTGTCGAGGGCAAGATGGTTGACGCCGTCACCACCCCCGAAGCGCTTGCCACCGAGGAACGCATCCTTACCCGCATCGAGCAGGGCAAGGGCACGGCTACCTCGATCGTCGCCGCGGCTGATGCTCCCGATCGCCTGCAGGCCGCCTCCCCCCACGAGCTCAACCCGGGCCAGCTCGCGGCCGCCACCATGATCGTCGCCGGCGAGGATCGCCACGTCGTTGTCCAGGGCGTCGCCGGCGCCGGCAAGTCCACCATGCTGGAGGCCGTCGCGCGTGTGGCCGAGAGCGAGGGCAAGACGGTGCTCGGCCTCGCCTTCCAGAACAAGATGGTTGCCGACATGAAGGAAGGTGCCGGCATCGAGGCACAGACCATCGCTTCCTTCATCTGGCACAACCAGGCTCACGCCGCCGAACCGAACACGCAAGCTGCGCAGGACAAACGCGAGGCGCTGAAGGACACGATCATCGTCGTTGACGAAACCTCGATGGTGTCGAGCGGCGACATGCTCAAGCTGCTCACCATCGCCGAGGCGATGGGGATCGAGAAAGTCGCCATGATCGGTGACCGACAGCAGCTGTCCTCGATCGACGCCGGCAAGGCCTTCGCCATGGCGCAGGCCGCCGGCGCGCCGATGGCGCGGATGGACGAGAACATCCGCCAACGCACCGACCAACTCCGCACCGTCGCCGCCCTCGCCAATGTCGGCAAGGCGGGTCAGGCGCTGCGCGTGCTCGGCGACAAGGTGGTCGAAAACGCCGATCCGGCCACCCACGCGGCCGAGATGTGGCTGGCGCTGTCGCCAGAGGAACGTGGGCTCACCGCCGTCTTCGCCTCCGGTCGCGAGGCCCGCGGCACGATCAACGAGACGATCCAGGCGGGGCTGGTCGAGGAAGGCACGCTCAAGGGCGAGGGAGTGGCCGTCACCATCCACGAGAGCGTCAGCAAGACCCGCGAGGAGCTACGCTACGCCGACACCTACAAGGTCGGTCAATCGCTTAGAGTCACCGGCCAGGTGCCCGAGGTCGGGCTTCAGCGCGGGATGTACGAAGTCACCCGCATCTTCGCCAACGGCAAGGTCGAGATCGAGCGCGGCGGGCGCAAGGTTCGCTTCGAGCCGCAGAAGATCGACCCGACGATCGAGAAGGATCGCCTCGAGCTGACGACGAAGAAGGAGGTCACCCTCCACGAGGGCGACCGCATCCGCTGGACCGACAACGACAAGCAGCGCGGCATGCTGAACTCGGCGATGGCGACCATCACGGAAACGGAGAACGGCCGCGTCACCGTCGAATTGGCCAGCAAGGATACGGTCACTCTCGAACGCAACGACCCGATGCTGTCGCGGCTCGACCTCGCATACTCCCTCAACATGCACATGGCGCAGGGCATCACCACCGACAAGGCGATCACGGTGATGCTCAGCCACGAGAAGAACCTGTCCAACCAGCGCCTGTTCAACGTGGGCGTCACCCGCGTCCGCGACGACGTGACGATGGTGGTCGACAATCAGGATCGCCTTGAGCGCCAGCTCGACCGCAACCCCGGCGATAAGACCTCTGCGCTGGAGAGCCTCGGCCGGCTCGACATCGACAGCCCTGCTGATCGGACAAAAGGCGCGGACGACGCGCTCAGCGCCGCCATGGCGGTGCGCGACGGTAGCGAGCCGATCATTGTGCCCGACCTGGCCGGCTTGGCGCTGAACGACCTGCCACCGATGGGAACATCCGAAACGGACTATTCCAGGGAGGAGAGCTGGAAGGATCTGATCGCGGCCGACCCGATGAAGCCCGACGAGGACGCTAAGGACAAGACGAAGGACGACCCGTCTCACACCGGACACGACGACAGTCTCGGCATTGGGCCGCTCGACATGGATGACCTGCGCGGCTTGCCGCCGATGCCCGGCAGCACCGAGCGTCTCCCCGGCCTACCCGAAAAGAACCTCAGCCTCGATCTGTAAGGAGAAGACGATGGCGATGGCGCCGTTCCGATTGTCCCGATCTCCCGACATGCAGTTCGGGCAGCCCGTCCTATCGCCGCCCGAGGGGCGCTGAGCGATGGACAAGAACTTCGCCATCGTGATCGCGCTGGTGTGCGCGGTCATGCTCCTGAAGGCTCTGACGGGCTCAGGCGAGAAGAGGAGCGCGCCCCGACCCGTCGCCAGGCGGTTCATGACTGCTCGCGAACTCGCGATGCTCGACGCCCTCGAACGCTGCCTGCCGGAGTATCGCTTCCACGCGCAGGTCGCGATGGGTGCCCTGCTCAAGGCTCCTCCCCGTCTGGTCGGCAAAACCACACCCGCTGATCGCAACGCCTTCTCCCAGAAGATCATCGACTTTGTCGCCCAGGACCGGGCCACCGGCGCGATCGTCGCGCTGATCGAAGTCGATGACTCCAGCCATGACGCGGACAAGGACCGCCGGCGGGACGCGATGACCGCGCACGCCGGCTACCGTACGATCCGCATCGGCCGTTCCGTCCAGCCCAAGCTTCACGAGGTGCGGATCGCGGTTGCGGCGCTGTTCCAACCACATGTCGAACACCGGGGGGCCGCATGATGTTGATAGCGAGTACCAATCGCCGCGCAGCCGAGCTGCGTGATCTCGCGCGCGACCTGCTGATCGTTCGCTCGCAGACCAGTGGAGCGGAGGAGCCACAGCTGTTCGACCCGGCGACCGAGACGGCATGCATCCTCAATGCAGGAGCGCTCGCCTGCCTGAGAAGCGCCGAGGAGCTGGAACGGCTCGGCGGCCGCTTACGCGCGTCGCGCCGCAGCCTGGTCGCCGAACTGACGCTGGGGCTGCTGCTGATCGGGGTGGTGTTTGCCGGGTGCATGGCTTGGCAGGCGACACCACCCTCCCCTGCTGAGGTGGAGTGGCTACGCCTATCCGAGCGCCGGCTAAGTGCTGCTGATACCACATTGAGACCCACAAAGCTGGAGGCCAACGATGGGGCTCGCTGATCGAAACGGTCCGGCTCTGATCGAGCGGGGCGAGGATGGGCCAATCAGCGCCGAGGATCTGGCGGACAGCTTCCGGGCGCAGGCCTGGCACCTGACGGAACGGCACCCGATGGTCGGTGCGTGTCTTGTCCTCGCCGCCGCCTCGCTCGCGCCGACTTGCGACGATGAGCGTGACGTCGCGGACGAGTTCTCCGACCTTATCGCCGACTTCGCTGGTGAGCTTGGTCGGCTCCACGCTCGCGAGAAAGCCCGCCGTCTCGCTGCTACGCAGGAGGTGCCCCGTGGGACTTGCTGACCGGGACTACATGCGGGAGCGACACTGCGGACGCCAGGGGAGCGGCCCAGGTGGCAAGAAGGCGAAAGATCATAAGACGCCCGTTGAGTTGGACGATGGCATACCGCTAGGCAGCGGCAGCCGGATCGGAAAGCCGGGGCCGTGGTTCGAGGGCAAGAACCGAGGTTTCGACTACCAGAAGGGTCGATGGAGAACGCGTAGCTGGTCTCGATCTGGTGCCGGGGAGAAGTGGATCACAGCGCTCTTCGCGCTGACGCTCCTGATCCCGGCATATCGGGAGGCGAAGCGCCATGGCTGGTTCCCCGACCTGGAGCCGGCAGTCGCCTTCCCTTCCTCCGGCAGCGTGACAGTCGCGCGCAACGTCGATCCGCAAACGGCGACATCACGCCTCCGGGTGCAGACCGACAAGGCTAACGCGGTAGTCCAGCTCTACGATCACGAGACCGACGCACATGTCATCTCGGTCTACGTCGGCCGAGACGACGATGTCACCGTGCCGGTGCCACCAGGCACTTACCGGATGCAGCTGGTCGAGGGCGACAAGTGGCACGGGCCAACCCGCTACTTTGGATCCTCGACGACGACCGACACCGTGACAGCTTCGATGCAGTTCGATCGCAGGGCGACCCATGGGATCGACCTTCACCGCCGTCCCGACGGCAACCTGCATACGAGGCCCAATCTCAACAACCCGAAACCACTCGATTGAACAGGGAGTCTATCACCATGCGCCACGTTATCGCTACTGTCGGGCTGATAGCCCTCGCCCTAGCGCCTGCTAACGCCCAGAAGCTCGGCAAGGGCGGAATGGGCGTAGACGAGACGACGGAGGTTCCTCGCTGCGATCGGTCACTCGGCACGATCGCGCTGGTCGAGGAGCGTAGTGCCGCAGGGACCGCGGAGGGCATCCCGCCGGGTCTCGCGGCGCTGGTTCGGATGGCGGAGATGCAGAATGGTGGCGGAGCGCGCGTCGATCCCCTCCCCCTGCTCAAGCTGCTGGTCGCCCAGTCCGGCTGCTTCCAGGTCGTCGACCGTGGTGAGGGCTTTGATGCGCTTCAGCGGGAGCGTCAGTTGGCTGCCGGCGGTGCCGTCGCCAACGCCAACAATCAGGCGACGTTACGGGCGGCCGACTACCTTCTGCAGGCAAAGGTCCTCTATTCCGACAACGACTCTGGCGGAAGCGGCGGGGGTTTGGGATCGATGTTGCCAGGGGGCTTGGGCTTCAAACAGAAGGTCAAGGCAAGTCAGACCATGCTGACGCTGGTCGAGGTCAAAACCGGCATCCAGCAGGCCGTTGCTACCGGTTCGGCACGCAAGAAGGATCTCTCGATTGTCGGAGGTGGCATCCTCACCAATGCCGGCGTGGGAGCACTCGGAGGCGCCTACAACAGCGCCATCAGCAGCAGCCGCGCCGGTTCTGCCATCAGGCGGTGTGCAAGCCCCGTCCCCGGTCTCCCCTGCGTCGACCCCAGCGACAGCACCTCGGCAGTAGAGCGGAGGAGAGATGGACGGGTGTCAGCACGGAAGTTGGCCGAACGGTCGGGACTTCCGGAGCGGCACCCACCCTCCCCTGCAAGGGAACTTAGCCATGATGACGCAGTCCGACCTGTTCGAACCGTTGGGCGACAGTGGCGCGCCTGACCAGATTGCTCCAGAACCGGTCCCCCCACCACCGTCGGCTGCACCGATCGCCGTGCCTTGCGGCTTTCTCTATCGCGCAAACAAGCCCTGTCAGCGCCTCGGAAACTGGCCGGTGATGATGGATGGTAAGCAGATGGTATGTCGCGGCCGACCCATGGTTCACTGTGACCCAGCGTGCTTTAGCTCGACCACTGCACCGTCCGGTAGCTACCCCGACGATGATGACATCCTCTGGGAGGATCGCGATCAGTCATATGGCGAGGCGGCATAATGCCTTGCGTCGCTGCCCAATCGAGAGATCGTCGGTGACCGCCTTGCCACCGCACCGCAAAGCACAATGCCCATACTGCGCCGCGTCGATCCTCCGGTGGTCGGCGAGTTCGCGGATTGAACCTTGCCACAAATGCAGGCGACCGATGGTACTGCTTCGATCGCCGTTCCTCTCAAAGGCCCCAATGCGGCTTCATAGCGTGCTGGCGCTCGCGACGTCCGCCTACGGCTTTGCCATGCTTGCACTCGTTGCAGCCTTTGCCTTCAGCGACATGACGCCCCGACGTTTCGTAGGCCTATTGTCGGTGCTCCTGTTCGTGATCGGATCGACGTTGATAGTGGATGGCGTCCTTTCGGCTAGAACGAGAATCGACGTGACATGGCACCGCCGGCGATCAGGTAAGCCAGCATTGCTGATGGGTGTCGCCAAGGCAGCCAGCGGGACCTTCGCCATGCTACTCATGCTGACTGCGCTAAGTCTATGACAAGCCGGTCTAAACCATACGACGCGAGCAGTAAGCTAGCTGACCGCTAGCAAGGCGATAGCGGTAAGCTAGCGTCATGCTAAGGAAACTCTAGTCGCATCACTCGGAGAACTGAGCGTTCAGCTCTGACCCTGTCAGGGTGGCGGCGTAAGCAGACGTTCTCATAGTCTCTCACTACGATCTCGTCATCAATGCGGTATCCTGACGACAGCGCAACGCTAGCATAAAGCTAGCGTTGCGACACGCTAGCGCAACACTAACGAACCGATAACGCAGCGGGGTTGACAGCAGGTCGCCCTGGAAGCATAACGTTAGCCTTAGCTACGCGAAGGGATGTTGGATGCCTATCGTCGCGCTCGCATCCACCAAAGGTGGTTGCGGCAAATCAACAACGGCTCTGATCCTCGCCAGCGCCTTCACCGCTGATGGGTACAGTGTTCATATCATCGACGCAGACCCGTCAGGCAGGCTCGTTCGTTGGGCTGCGAACGGCACGCCTCCGAGTGGTTTGAGCGTCAGCGCAGCCGATCATAAAACATTGCGGAAGGCGATGCAGGCGGCGACATCGAGCGCGGATTTGGTTATTGTCGACGTCGAGGGATCTGCCAACTTCAGCCTCGCGATCGCCGCCCAGCTAAGCGATGCGGTGATTATTCCAGCTAACTTAAGTGCTCCGGACGTCGAGGATGCGGTCGCTACGGTCGCCTTGATACGAGACAGTGCTGGAATAAAGTCTAAGCCAACTCCTCATGGGCTTCTTTGGTCTCGTGTTCCCGCTGCGATACGATCGCGCGAGATTGCAGCTCTGGAGAGTCAAATCGCTGAAAGCGACATTTTCGTTATAGGACGAGTTGTGGAGCGGACTGCATACAAAAGTCTGTTCAGCTACAACACGACCTTAGCGAACCTTCCGAAAGCGGACGTGCCTGGACTAGATAAGGCGAACGCTGAGGCATCGGCGCTCGCTGAGCAGGTTGTGGCGCTTATCCAAAGCACAGAGACGGAGAGTGCGGCATGACGGAGGTAAAGCGTCGCAATCTACTTGAGGGCCTCAAGCCCGCAGTGCGTGATGAGACCTTAATCCCCAGCGAGGACGCAGTGGCATCGGCAGCCAAGCGACACGGCATCACAGCCGAGCGGGAGATCGAGAGCCCCACAGTTGCAACTTCTCCGCCTCGTCGCCAAAGGAAGATCCTCGGGCGGACACAGCAGTTCAACGTCCGGCTTCATCCTAGCACGGTGGAACAGATCTACGCCGAGGCCAATGGTCGCGACATACCGATTGCGCAGGTGATCGAGGAGGCAATGGCGCTTCTACGACCCACAGAGTGATCGGGGAGGGCAGGACGACGCGACATCGGCTCAGACCGCTTCGACCGGCGTCTCGGCTGTGAGGAGCCGGCGATTGCGAGCGATCTTGGCGAGCAGGGTACGGCTGCATCCCGTCGCGTCCATGATCTCGCGCCAGCTGCGGCCGTCGCGCAGGAGGGTGGAGATGGCGGCGTTGCGGGTCTTGTTCTCAGGACGGCCTTTGTAGAGCCCGGCTGCCTTGGCCTTGGCTGTGCCCTCGGCCTGACGGCGACGCCGATCTTCATAATCCTTGCGCGCGACCGCGGCGAGAACGTCGAGCATCATGGCGTTGACCGCCGTGAACATCCGGCCGGTGAACTCATCGGCCGGTGCCGTCAGGGTCCACGACGTCGGCAGATCGAGCGCAACGATGCGGACCTGCTTGGCATCGATCAGGCCGCGCAGCCGC
>CAKTFL010000088.1 GCA_934555855.1 uncultured Sphingomonas sp.
CACGCCGGATGAGCTGGACGACCACACTGGAGGTGCCGGCCCCCTGACACTCGCCATCGGGACTTGCAGGCGAGCTCGGCGTGGCGACCCTCGCTACCTGAATATTGGGGGGTGACGTCGTCCCCGCCCCCCCTTCCGCTGGTCCGTCATCCACGCCCGGATCACAGGTGATGCCGCCTGAACGCGGCCGCGGCGTCGACATACCAGTCGCTCCACTGCCGGCCGCCCCAACTCGATGCCGGCCCGCGGAACGACTGGTCGCCCATCCGCCGCCCCAGGTCCCGCCAGAAGATCGCCCGCTGGTTCCTGGACAAAGCGCGACCCTGGACATAGCCGGCCAGCAGCCCGCCGCCGTAATTGGCGGCGGCTACCTTGCGACCGTACGGAAAGGCGTGATTGGCCGGAATGTACTCGCGACCGAACGTGTCGAGCAGGTATTGCTGCGACTTCCCATCCGCCCCCAGCACGACGCCGCGCGACACGCCTCGCGCCGCCCAGTCGTCGGCGATCTTGCCCGCCGCCGCCAGATAGCCGCCGGGAACGTTCTTCAGCGGCCCGGCGAGGAGGTTGAGCAGGAAGCTGAACGGGTCGTCGCCGCCGACCATCTTGAACACCTGCCTGGCGAACGTCAGCGTCTCCTTGGCGTCGGGTGTCTTGAGCTGTTGCAGATCGACCGACAGCTTGCCGACGATCGCCTTGGCATTGATCCGGTAGTCCAGCGGAACGAAGCGGGCGTGGTTGGCCCTGTCGGGGATGACGCGCAGCAGCGCATAGGCCGGTGATGCCGGAGCCCGCGGGGTTTCGGGATCCAGGAAGCTTGTCTTGCCGTCCAGCTTTCCGTCACCGGCTAAGCGGCTCCGGGCGCGGTCGACATCTTGCCATTCCAGCTCGTCGAGCGATTGCAGCTCCCTGAACATGACATGCCTCCATGATGGCGGGCTATGGCTGCGCGCCCTCCCCTCCCGCTCGGTCGGCCGCGAGGACGATGGAGCACAGCTCGATACGCCTGGTGATCTCAAGCTTGGTGAAGATCCGGCGGAGATGGGTCGCGACGGTCCAATGACTGATGCCGAGATGCTGACCGATCTCCTTGTTGGAAAAGCCCAGCACCGTCAGTCGGGCGATCTCCTCCTCCCGATGCGAAAGGTGCGCGAAGAAGAGAGGAACCGTGGCCGAGGCCGTTGCGCGGGGCGGGGCGTGGGCGGGCGGCTCGGCATAAAGGCCGACATAGTCGCGAACGGCCAAACGCGTATGCATGGCGCGACCTCCAGCTTAAGCAGTGCGGGCCTGTGTCTCGGGCGAGCGGCTGACCGGCCGGAAAGTCACCACATTGCTGCGGTCGGTCGGCGCGGCCCGCTGGAGACCGAGAGACTCGGCGCTGGTAAGCCAGTCGTCGCACGCGTCCACGATCGCTTCCAGCAGCGATTCGAAGTCGATGCGTACGGAGGTCAGCAGATAATCCTCGGCCAGCCAGCGCAGAATGTCTCGGCCGGTCGTCGCCATGCGGCTGCGCTGCGAAGTGACCGGCGTTTCGCGCAGATAGCGCTTCAACACCTCCTCCAGCACGTCCCAGGCATTGTCCGCCCCGAACAGGTTGATGACGTCGGGTGCGCCGAGCACGGCGAATGCCTCCTGAAGCAGCGACATGACTTCGGTTCGCAGTACCGCCACATGGCCGTAGGACACCTGTTTGAGGTTGGCCCGCAGGTCGAGTCCCGAACGCCGGACGACCGCCATCGACCCGAACGTCTCATGCACGCCGCTCGGCCGCAGGACTTCCGACACCCGCTTGTCCTCGAAGAAGCGGGACACGTGGCGGGAGAAGTTCGCGAGCAGCGTGTGGAACACCGAATTGGGCTCCGCCCCGTGCGGCGGCACCGCATCGGTGTAGCCGAACACCTTGCGATACACGGACTTGCGGTCCGAATAGGTGTAGCGCAGCACGCGCTTGCGATCGAACTGGTACAGCGCCAGCGCACCCGGTCCGTCCGACAGGCGCACCTCGCCCGACTGGAAGAGCTGCTGAAGCTTGAACACCGCGCGGAACACGCCCGCACGCTCATGCTGGTAGAGGTAGTAAAGGTCGCCCACCGCAGCCAGTCGGTCGCGGCTGATCTTGTCGTCATAGGTTGGGGCGAGCCCGGTCGGCCGGGCGTCGTCCAGGCGCGTCGCCACCTGGTCGCCCAGCCCGATCAGCCGGGTCAGCCCGTGATCATCGGGCGCAGCGCCGGGCAGGCCCCACCCGCTCTCCAGCAGGTCCTCCGCCTCGTCCACCCATTGATTGATGAGTTCGGCCTGTGCCGGTGTCTTGGCAAGCTCGTCCCGGGCATCGCGCACCAGGGTCGCACGCAGCGCCTGAAGCCGCGCCAGCAGGTCGTTCAGCTCGCCGATCGTCTTGGGACCATCCGCCATCGGGGTCACTCCTTGAAAGGGCGCGAGGTCCGCGCGCTGGTATAGCCACCATCGACCGGCGGCTCGCCCGCCAGTTGAACCGCCTGCGTCCTGGCTTCGTCCAGAAACCGCTTGAGCTCCGCGAACTGCCGGCGCACCCCGCCGAAGCTGGTGGGCAGGGTGATGGCCGACCCGAAGCTGCCGGCATAGCCGGCCACATCGGCAAGCTCGTCGCCAAGGATCTTCAACTCGTCCTGAGTCAGCGCGGCGGCCGCGTTCTCGATGCCGACGAACGGCGCGCACAAGGCGCGGACCCATCCGATGAACTGGGCAAGGGAGATATCGCGCGGACCGTCCGCGCCCAGGAACTGCACCTCCTGCTCGGCGGGCGTGGTCCCGAACCGGACCAGGTCGTTCTCCAGCGCCTCCGCAGCGCTGTCCGCCGCCGTGAGCAGCTCCTCCAATCGGCTCGCCGCCACCCCACGCCCCATGCCGCCGATCGGCACCGACACGCGGGTCAGGATCGAATCCATGAGCTGGCCGAGAGCTGCGATCTCCGTCTTCACCTCCTCCTCGCGAACGGCGCTGGTCTTCACGCGCAGATTGTCGAAGATGATGCCGGTCCGTTCGGGTGAGGCCGACCACAAGCTCCCCGGATCGTTGTCGCGCGCCAGTTCCAGCGCTTGGTCGCCTGTGTCCCGGCCGATGACCTCGCCGCGCACCAGAATGTCGATCAGCGCCGCGTTCAACCGCTCGAACTGATACCTGCCGCGCTGGGCGTTGAGGCCGAGCGGGTCGGCGGCGGTCGCGACGAGCTGGTCCAGCATCGTCCGAAGGCGCGCCCGGTCCTCGCCCGATCGCAGCGGCTGGGACGGAGCGAAGCGAAGCATGTCCGGCAGTCGGTCCATGATCGCCAGCACGCCGTCCGCTTCCGCCCGCAACAGCTTGGCATTGACCAGCGCACTGCCGCGCAGCAGCCGCGGGTCGACATCGGGTTCCCGCACCGTCGGTTGGGGCGCGGCGCGATAATAGACGCGCGTCCCGTCCTGCTCCCGCCACGCGAAATTGCGCTTTAACCCGTCGATCAGCTGTGCGCGCAGCTGTTCCTGCTCGTCTGTCGGAGGAAGCTGCACGCCGTCGTGCGGCAGGCCGAAGGCATCGAGCGAGGCGGCGATCTGGTCGGCCACGGCGGGATAGCGCCGCCCGGTCGCGCGGCTGGTGGCGGCGGTCGCGGCGGATCCGGCGAGCGTAGTCGCCAGCATCTCGCTCAGATCGCGCACCGCCTCCGCGGTCGGGTCGATCCGGTCGGTTCCGGGGGAGGATGAAGCCATCTGCGTAACTCCTGGGGCAGTGTCTTGCTGGACGGTGATTGCTGATGAGAACAGGCTGTCGGCCTGCGCCCCGATCCGCCGGACGCGCGTGTCGAGCGAGCGGAGCGCTCGCCGGCCTGCATCCGCCGACAGTTCCGCCTCCATCTCGCCGATGTCGTCCAGGATGCGCGGCGACGACAGCCCGGCGCGGATCTCCTCGACCAGCTCGTGAATATCGGCCAGCGCGGTAGGCGAGGCCGCGCCATCGCCCGGCCCCAACTCGGCAAAAGCCCTTCGCCTGTGGTGAAGCGCGCGCGTGCAGCTTTCCAGCAGCCGGTCGAGCGATACCGGGTCCTGCGGTGGCGGCATGGTCGCCCGCACCTTGCCCACCGCCGCCGGAAGCATGGCGAGATCGCGCCCGACCTTGTCCAGCATGGCGCGCAGGTCCCGCGCGGCCTCGGCCCGTTCAGGCAGGGGATCGGCAGCGTTCAGCATCGCGCCAGCGCCGCGTAGAAATGGCGGTGAATGGTTTCGGGGGCCGTCCGCGCCCGGCCGAGCGCGACACGGGCGGCCGCGATCAGGAAACGTTCCGGCAGCACGCCGGTCGAATCGCCGCGTTCCAGCCGCGTTGCCGCCTCGCGCACCAGCAGCGAGTGCTTGGGCTCGAAACGCACGACCTGCGCCAGCGCCCTGCCGCCATATTCGGCGCACGGCTCGAACACGATAGCGTCCAGCACCGCGTCAATCTGACGCGGCAGGTCGGCGCGGACCCAGCCGGGCAAACGCGCCCAGACGTGCGCCGGATACAGCGCATCCCAGGCGCGGCGGAATGCCGCCGCGTCCTCCTCGAAACCGATACGCTCCAACAGCCGGATGTTGAGCGGCACGCGAATGACGGGCGTGGGATGCACGGCCTCGTCGCTCCAGCCGGCGGTCTGCCCGCGCGATCGCCCGACCACGTCCATCAACGACCCGACATAGGCCGGACCGATCAGCAGCGTGCCGGCAAGGTCGGCATAGGTCTCCTTGTGCCAGCGTTTCCACACCGCGGCGTTTGCATCGGGCAGGCCGGCGCGCCGGAAGGCGGCGGCGATCCGGTCGGGCATCACCTTCCACAGCCCCAGATCGTTCTGGAGATTGTGCGCGACCTCATGAGGCACGGCACCGAGCGACCACGGGTTGATCAGCCGGTGGCGAGGCACCTTGACCAGCGGGAAGGGATTGGCCCGCTGTCCGAGCAGGCTGAGCTTCACGCCACGGCGAAAGGTGGCGGGGCCGAATCCCGTCTCCGCATAGGCGAAGGGGGCCGGCGACGGGATCGGGCGCGCCTTGCCCAGACCGAGCCAGACGGCCTGGTAGCAATCCAGCGCGATCTGGTCGATCGCGCGCAGCCATGGCGCCATGCGCCCGCGCCGCTGGCCGAACAGGTTGACGTAAAACTCCCAGACCTTCTCCGTCTCGCCGGCGAGTTCGTGGTTGCGCTCCTTGAGCAGCAGCAGCCGGCGCAACCCCTCGTCCCCCAGCGCCGGCAGCTCGCGCGCGACCAGCGCCAGGCGGCGTTCCTGCCGCTCCTGCCGCCCGGCAAGCTCCGCCAGCAGGGCGTTCACAGCGCGGATATGGGCGGGGCCGGGCGCGTTCGGCCCGCTCCCGAACTGGTCCTCGGCAAAGGCCAGCATGGAAGTCGCGTAGCGCCGCGCATTGACCGCGGTGCGATAGGCGAAAAAGGGCAGCGCGCCGGGTCCCTTCGCCGCAGCCGGTGTCGGTGGAGGAGCCGCCGGCCGGCGCACCATCGGCGCCGGAGCGGCCGCCACCCGGTCGAGGAGCGCCAGCGCGTTCACCACGCCATCTCGCGCGCATTCAGCGCGGGGCGCGGCCGGGGCGCGGCAGGCGCCCTGGCCATCGCCATCTTCGCCAGCGTGGCCAACCGGGGTCGCAGGGAGCGGTGGACCAGCATCGCCATGGGCGCCACAGCAGCGGGCGGAACGATTGGGTGACGCGAATTGGCCTGGGCAATGGCGGCGGCAATGATCGCGCCGAGCGCGATGCCCTGCGACGACGCGGGCGGGCGACCGCCGGCCAGCCAGACGAACGCCCCCGCAAATGCGCGGCTGGCGGCGTCGGCATGGGCGGCACGCAACCCGGCTGCATCGCCGGGGTGCCGACGGCCATCCACCGCCTTGTCGAATGCAGCGGCGAAAGCGGGCGCGGCCGCCGCTCCTATACGCCTGCGCGCCTCACCGGCCGGTCCCGGGTGCTGTGCCCGGCCAGCCGGCCGGCGCGGGGCCGCGCTCCAGCCGGCCTCCCCCTCCCCGCCCAGGCTGCGTAGCGTCGGCGGTGTGCCGTCGCTGTGCGGCGGACGCGGCTTTACGCGCGTCAGGAGAAAAGTGGGTTCGGAAGACGGCGGTTCCCGTCTGCTGGGCGGCGGCGGGGGGGTGGACGCGCTACGCAGGGTCGGCGGGACCGGCGCGGCACTCGCGAGCCGCCGCCGGGTCAGGCCCTGGGACAACCACTTCCACAGCTCCCCTTCCCCGCGTTGCGCTTCTCCGCCGCCATCTTGGCCAGCCTCTCCGTCCAGCCGGCCGATCGCCTCCCGCAGTCCCTCTCGGCGGCGCCTCGCGGGCGCAAGGGACTGTCCCACAGGTTTGTAGGTCCCCGGCGTCACCTTGTGCAGCACCACCGCCCTGGCATCCGCCGTTGCTGCCATGATCGCCCGGCAGGTCCGGATCAGCGACCGCGCGGCGGCCAGCCCCTCGGCATCAGTGGCAAGGCCCGCAAGCCGTGCTGATGCGGCCCTGGCGACTGCCAGCGTCCGATCATAGAGCCTGGTCGCCTCGTCGGTCAGTTGCCTGGACGTATCGCCGCCCTTGGCGCGGGCGAGCAGTCCCTCGGCCCTGGGAAGGTCTGCCGTGAGACGTCGGTTCTGAGCGTTTAACTCGTTTCCAGCGTTGGACATCTGACCAGCTCCCGTGATGGCCGCCAGGCCCGTCAGGCCGACATTCACATTCAGGCGAACCGCTCGGCCCGACCGCGCGCCTTCCGGTCCAGCGTGCGCTTCTTGGCGGCGTTGGTCGCCAGCGCCTTGGTGATCGCCTGCTGGCTGCCGAGCGTGCGCTGCGCGTGCTTGGCCATGACCCGCACCGCGATCCGGGGCGTGACCGGCTTGCCGGTCTGCGCCTTGCGGGTCAGCGTCGCGACCGTGCGCCGCTGGATCGTCGGCAGCGCACGGACCAGCGCCCGCGCCCGCGGATCGCGGCGGGCGACCAGCACGCGGGCGACGTCGCCGCTCGCCTTGGACAGCACCGGCAGCACCGTCTTGACGGGCAGCGGCGAACGCGAGCCGATGAAGATGGTGATCTGCGACCCGAGCGATTGCGCGTCGATCGGGCGGCCCTTCGAGGCCGCTACCGCGACAGCCTCCGCGAGCTGGTCCTCCGTCGCGGGAACCTCAAGCTGCGCGTTCATCTCGTCCTCGCTCTCGCCCTCGTCTTCCGCCTCCATCTGCTGGACGAAACCGCCGAGCTTGCCGCCGATCGCCGCGCCAGCGGGACCGCCCAGCGCGCCGCCGATCACCGAGCCGATCTGGGGTGCGAACTTCTTCGCCAGCGGAGCAACGACCTTGCCGACCTTCTTGGCGGCATTCCAAATCTTGCCGAAGAACTCGTCGCCTTCAAACTCTCCCGAGCCCTCGAACTCGAATTCGCCGTCGCCCTCGAACTCGCCGAGGCCGTAGCTTTCGAACTCGAACTCGCCGGACCCGCCGTCATAGGAATCGCGGCCGTCGGCGAACTGGTCAAAGCCGTCGCCCTCGCCATCCCCTTCATAGGAGCCAGTTTCAGCCGCCATATAGCCCTCCTGCTCGCCAGCAGTGCCGAGATCGAAGTCTTCGGATTCGAACTCGTCGAGCGAACGCATTTCGTCGAGCATCGCGCTTCTCCATCCTGTCCGTCACCGCAGGGCGGCCAACGGCGAAAGGGTATCGAGACCCATGAGTCGGCAAAAGTCGCTCAGCTACAGTAGCTCATCCGTGCGACATTGGCAGGGGGGACGGGTCGGGGGGGGATGGGTCTGCTCCCGCGAGCCGGCCTGAGCCGGGCCGGACATGCCGCGGCACGGCTCAGGCCGGATCAGCGACCCGCGCCGGATCGGGCCGGCCCGGCAAGCCTTTCATTGGCGTGGCGGGCGAAGAACAGCGGCCGGCGTGCATGGGCGACTACAGCCCGACCGCCCAGGACGCCTGCGCTCCTGCACTTATTGGAACGTCCCCTTAGGGGCCGGCCCGGGC
>CAKTFL010000089.1 GCA_934555855.1 uncultured Sphingomonas sp.
GTCCTGCACCATGCTCCCGTACAGCACGGCGCGGGGGTCCCCAGTCCGGTGGCCGAGACGGATACGGTGCCGGACGAGCCGATGCTGTCGCGCCATGCCCTTGAGGCGACGCGCGACTCGCTCGACGTGCTCAGCCGTCTGGTGACCCGGCCGGAGCCCGGCAGCGACGGCACGCTGGAGGGGCTGGTCCGCGACATGCTCCGGCCGATGCTGCGCGAGTGGATGGATGCGCGTCTGCCCGAGATCGTCGAGACGATGGTGGCGCGGGAAATCGCGAAGATCACCGGCCAGGGCTGATCCCGCCTTCGTCGCCTGTCGGGGGTGACGAAACCGGGCGAGCGCGGCTAAGGGCGCAGCCATGACCGAGCTCTCCAAGACCTTCGACCCCGCCGCGATCGAATCCCGCTGGTACGCGCATTGGGAGGAAAAGGGCCTTTTCCGCCCCGAGCGCTCGGGCGCGGAGCCCTGGACGATCGTCAATCCGCCGCCCAACGTGACCGGCAGCCTGCATATTGGTCACGCACTCGACAACACGCTTCAGGATATTCTGACCCGCCACGCCCGGCTGAAGGGCAAGGACGCGCTGTGGGTGGTCGGCACGGACCATGCCGGCATCGCGACGCAGATGGTGGTCGAGCGGCAGATGGCGGCGCGGGGCGAGAAGCGCACCGATCTCAGCCGTGAGGAGTTCATCGCCAGGGTCTGGGACTGGAAGGCGGAAAGCGGCGGGCAGATCACGGGCCAGCTGCGGCGGCTGGGCTGCTCGATGGACTGGGCGAACGAGCGCTTCACCATGGACGAGGGCTTCAGCCGCGCGGTGCTGAAGGTGTTCGTGGAACTGCACCGTCAGGGGCTGCTGTATCGCGACAAGCGACTGGTGAACTGGGACCCGGGCCTGGGCACCGCGATCAGCGACCTGGAGGTTGAAACGCGGGAGACCCAGGGCAAGTTCTGGCACCTGCGCTATCCGCTGGAGGACGGCAGCGGCACAATTGCGGTCGCGACCACCCGACCGGAAACGATGCTGGCCGACATGGCGGTCGCGGTGCATCCAACGGATGAGCGCTACACCGCCCTGATCGGCAAGCGCGTGCGCCTGCCGATCACCGGCCGCCTTATCCCGATCGTCGCCGACGAGCACGCCGATCCCGAACTGGGCTCGGGCGCGGTGAAGATCACGCCGGGGCACGACTTCAACGATTTCGAAGTCGGCCGTCGCGCCGCCATCGAGGCGCGCGACATGCTCAACATGCTCGGCGCGAAGGCGGAGGTGGTGCAGACCGCCGATGGCCTGATTCCCGCCGACCTGCTCGGCCTTGACCGCTTCGAGGCGCGTGACCGCATCGTCAAGCTGCTGGAGGGCGAGGGGGTGCTCGAGCGCGTCGAGGAGCGCGTCATCCAGACGCCGTTCGGCGATCGGTCAGGGGTGGTGATCGAGCCGTGGCTGACCGATCAATGGTATGTCGATGCCGCGACCCTGGCCAGGCGCCCGGTCGAGGCGGTGCGCGAGGGGCGGATCAGGCTTGTGCCCAAGACCTGGGAGAAGACCTTCTTCAACTGGATGGACAACATCCAGCCCTGGTGCGTCAGCCGTCAGCTGTGGTGGGGCCACCGTATCCCGGCATGGTATGCCGAGGACGGCCGGGTATTCGTCGCCGAAACCGAGGAAGAGGCGCGAGCGCAGGCGGGCGAGGGCGTGACGCTTAGCCGTGACCCGGATGTTCTCGACACCTGGTTCTCGTCCGCCCTCTGGCCGTTCGCGACACTCGGCTGGCCCGACGCGAACGATCCGACCCTGGCCGGGCGCTATCCAAACGATGTGCTGATCTCCGGCTTCGACATCCTGTTCTTCTGGGATGCGCGGATGATGATGCAGGGTATGCACTTCATGGAAGAAGTGCCATTCAAGACTCTGTACCTCCACGGCCTTGTCCGCGCGGCGGACGGCGCGAAGATGTCCAAGTCGAAGGGCAACACGGTCGATCCGCTCGGCTTGATCGACCGCTATGGCGCGGATGCTTTGCGCTTCTTCATGGCGGCGATGGAGAGCCAGGGCCGCGACATCAAGATGGATGAGAAGCGGGTCGAGGGATATCGCAACTTCGCCACCAAGCTGTGGAACGCGGCGCGCTTCTGTCAGGCGAACGGGATCGGCGGATCGGCGACGCTCGACGCGCCGGAAGCGACGCTGGCGGTCAACAAGTGGATCATCGCCGAATGCATCCGCACGGTGCAGGCGGTAGACCTCGCATTGGCGGAATACCGCTTCGATGCCGCCGCCAATGCCGTCTACCAGTTCATCTGGAGCCGGTTTTGCGACTGGTATCTGGAACTGATCAAGCCTGTCCTGAGCAAGGTCGAAGGGGGCCAGATTGACGGCGAGACCCAGGCGGTGGCTGGCTGGGTGCTCGATCAGATCCTGGTCCTGCTCCACCCGTTCATGCCCTTCATCACCGAGGAGCTGTGGCACGCGCTGTCGTCGCGCGATCACGAGCTGATCGTTGCGTGCTGGCCCCAGGCGGACGCGCGCAGCCTCGACCCCGCCGCAGAGGCGGAAATCGACTGGTTGATCCGGCTCGTGGGCGAGATCCGCGCCGCCCGGACGGAGCTGAACGTCCCGCCGGGCGCGCGCCTGCCGCTCCACGTGCGCGATGCCGGCGCGGACACGGCGGCCCGGCTGAACCGCCAGCAGCCGGCGCTCGCACGCCTTGCCCGTGTCGAGCTGGTCGACGGTGAGCCGAGCGGCGGCGCTGCCCAGGTCGTGGTGGACGAGGCGACCTTTATCCTGCCGCTGGAAGGAGTGATCGATCTCGCCGCGGAGCGCGCCCGGCTGACCAAAGCGATCGCCGCCGCCGAAAAGGAACGCGACGGGCTGGCCAACCGGCTGAACAATCCGAGCTTTGTCGAACGCGCGAAGCCGGAAGCGGTCGACAAGGCCCGCGCCGATCACGCCGACAAGGCGGCGGAGGCGGAGCGGCTGTCAGCGGCATTCGGTCGGCTAGGCTGAGCCGTCGCCTCGATCACAAAGTCTTAGCGCCTTCCCTTGCATATCGGCCGGGAAGGAGCCGAGCATGACGGGGTGTGTAGGATGCAGGGCGGGGGCGGAGGATTTCGGCCTCGCCATGGCGTTTCAGCCGATCGTGGACTGCGAGACCGGCCGACCGTTCGCGTATGAGGCGTTGGTGCGCGGTGCGGGCGGACAGAGCGCGGGCGAGATGCTGGCGCGGGTAACGCCTGACAACCGCTATGCTTTCGACCAGCAATGCCGGGTCGCCGCGATCGAGCAGGCAGTGGCGGCGGGTATCCTGGACAGCGGCGCGCGTCTGTCGATCAACTTCCTGCCCAACGCCGTCTATTCGCCGGTCGCCTGCATCCAGCTGACGTTAACCACGGCGAGGCGGGTGGGCTTGCCGATCGATCGACTTATCTTCGAGTTCACCGAGAACGAGCGCATGGCGGACACCGACCATGTCGCCGACATCATCGACGCCTATCGCCGCATGGGGTTCGCCACCGCGCTGGACGATTTCGGCGCGGGCTATGCCGGCCTCGGCCTGCTTGCGCGATTTCAGACGGATCTGGTGAAGCTCGACATGGAACTGATTCGCGACATCGACGCTGCCGAGCCGCGCCAGATCATCGTGGACGGCATCGTTCGCATTATGGAGCGGATGGGGATCACGGTCATTGCCGAGGGAGTCGAGACGATCGCCGAATACGACACCCTGCGTTCGCTGGGTGTAAGCTATATCCAGGGTTACCTGCTGGGTCGCCCCGCGCTGGGCGCGCTGCCGCCAGTCACGCTGCCCGATCGGGTGCGTGCCGCCTGAGCCACGACGCCCAAAGGCGCCCGAGCCTTTCGGCCCGGACGCCCTCCAGCGCCTGGAAAAGGGAGCAACAGGCGCCGAACCGTTTATGCCGTCCGCTCAGGCGGCCTGCGCCGAGTCAGCGGGGACGGCATCATTCTCCACCGCGGCGAGCGGAGCGCCCGTCCTGACGGTTATCGTCTTCGGCTTCATCGCCTCGGGCACTTCGCGCACCAAATCGATGATCAGCAGGCCGTCGTTCAGTTGAGCATCCTCGACGAAGACGAAGTCGGCGAGCTCGAACCGACGCTCGAAGCTGCGATTCGCGATGCCGAGGTGCAGGAACGACTGGCCCTGGTGAGCCTTGTCGTCCTTCTTGCCGGCGACGAGCAGCAGGTTCTGCTGCGCGGTGATCTCGATCTCGTCACGGGCAAAGCCGGCCACCGCGAGCGTGATGCGGTACCGATCCTCGGAGACGCGTTCGAGATTGAAAGGCGGATAGTTCTCGGCCTGCGCGCCGCGCGCATTGGCTTCGAGAAGGTCGAACAACCGATCAAAGCCGATTGTCGAGCGACGATAGGGAGTTAGGTCAAGGCGCATATCAGATCCTCCGTTGAGCGACATGATGTTTGCCGGCATCCGCCATTGCGCGATGCCAGTGTACGGCCCGTCACCGGCACCGTACGGAACAATATTTGGTAACGCGGGAACCAACTTCAAGGGTCGGTTTAACGCCATGATTGCAACGAGTTGCCGATTTACCCATGAAATTGCTCAACCGAAGCTGATCAGCCGAGGTTCAGACAAGGGGTGCTAGTTGAGACCGAGGAAGGGGGAGCCGGACGGTGCCGGTGTCTGGAAGCTCCCGCGGCGCCCGGGTTACCCCTTCCACCCCGCCATCTATGTGCGCTAACGGCAAACGCCCGGACCGTTTCCGATCCGGGCGCCTGCGTGACGATCGCTCGTCAGCCCCCTTGATGTGTCACCGCTCTCACGCCTTGTCGGCGGAGCTGGCGACTGTCCCCGAACCACGGCCTTTGCCTGTGTCCCAGTAACGGCAGAGCTACGGTGCGTCCGATTGCTTGTCACGCCGCATGTGGCGTGGCGGCGACGATTACACGGCTCTTGTGTCGGTTGCGCCACAGTGGCGGCGCTGTTGCACCGGGACGAGGCAGTCCGTAGAGCCGGCAACCATGATCCTTTCCCGCTACGAACGGATGATCGCCAAGCGCTACCTGCTGCCGGGCAAGGGAGAGCGGTTCATCGTGCTCGTCGCCGGCTTCAGCCTGGGCGCCGTGATGCTCGGCGTCGCCGCGCTGGTGATCGTCATGAGCGTCATGAACGGCTTCCGCGCGGAGCTGTTCGACAAGATCGTCGGGCTGAACGGTCATGCCGTGATCCAGGGCGCCGGCGGGCGCCTGCCCGACTGGCGCGAAGTGGTGCGGCAGGCGCGCGCCACCGCCGGTGTCACCAGTGCCGTACCGCTGATCGAACAGCCGCTGTTCGCGACCTTCAATGGCCGCAGCGAGGGTATCCTTGTCCGAGGGATGCGGCAGGAGGATATCCGCCGCAACCAGACGCTGGAAGGCAAGGTGATCGTCGGCTCGCTCGCTTCGATCATACCGGGCAGCAACCGCGTCGCGATCGGGTCCCGCCTGGCAGAGGCGTTGGGCGCTGATATCGGCAGCCAGATCACCATCATCAATCCGCAGGGGCCCTCGACGCCGTTCGGCACCGTGCCCCGCTATGTCAGCTATACCGTCGGCGCGATCTTCGAGATCGGTGTGTATGATTACGACAAGGCCTATGTGGTCATGCCGATCGAGGACGCGCAGACGCTGCTGCTGCTCGGCGATACGGTCGGCATGATCGAGGTGCAGACCGTGGATGCCGACCGGGTGACCCAGATCCTGGCGCCGCTGCGCGACAAGGTCGCCGGCAATGCGGTAATCGCCGACTGGCACACCATGAACGCGCAGCTGTTCGAAGCACTGGCGGTGGAGCGGGTGGCGATGTTCACCGTGCTGTGCATCATCATCCTCGTTGCCGCCTTCAACATCGCTTCCTCGCTCATCATGCTGGTCCGGGCGAAGACGCGCGATATCGCGATCCTGCGGACGATGGGTGCGACGCGCGGCGCGATGATGCGGATCTTCATGACGGTGGGCACGACCATCGGCGTGCTCGGGACCGCTGCCGGGCTGGCGCTCGGCTTCGTGTTCCTGTTCTATCGCCAGGGTGTTGTGAACTTCGTCCAGTTCGTCACCGGGCAGAACCTATGGGACCCGTCAATCCGCTATTTGACCGAACTACCTTCCCAACCCGATACCGTAGAGGTCACGGTGATCGTCGCCATGGCGCTGCTCTTCTCCTTCCTGGCGACGCTCTATCCGGCGTGGAAGGCAGCAAGCACTGATCCTGTTCAGGTGCTACGTTATGAGTGATGCCGTCCTGCGGACGACCGGCCTGGCGCGCAGCTTCACCCAAGGCGGGCAGACCATCGAGGTGCTGCGTGGCGTCGACCTCAGCGTCGCGCCGGGGGAGATCGTGGCGCTGCTGGGGCCGTCCGGTTCGGGCAAGTCGACCCTGCTCCAGGCGGTCGGGCTGCTGGAAGGCGGCTTTTCCGGGTCGATCCGGATTGCGGGCGAGGAGGCGGCGAGCCTCGACGCGCATGGCCGCACGGTGATGCGCCGCGACCGGCTAGGCTTCGTCTATCAGTTCCACCATCTCCTGCCCGATTTCAGCGCGGTGGAGAATGTCGTGCTGCCCCAGCTGGTGCGCGGCAGCGAGCCGCGGACGGCGCATGAGCGGGCTGCGGCATTGCTGTCGGCGCTGGGCGTCGGGCACCGGCTGGACCATCGGCCCAGCCAGTTGTCGGGCGGTGAGCAGCAGCGGGTCGCGGTGGCGCGGGCGCTGGCGAACAGGCCGGCGCTGGTGCTAGCCGACGAGCCCACGGGCAATCTGGACGAGCATACCGCCGACATCGTGCTGGCCGAACTTCTGAGACTTGTGCGCGAAGAAGGGTCGGCGGCGCTGATCGCGACGCATAACGAGCGGCTGGCCCAGCGGATGGATCGCATGGTCCGGCTGCACGAAGGCCAGTTGCAATAGCAGCCGGCGAGGGAGCCAGGTCATGACCGCTATCACCGACTTCACCGTCCGCGCGGCCGATGGTGGCGAGGCGAGCCTGGACACCTGGCGCGGCAAGGTGTTGCTGATCGTCAACACCGCCAGCCGCTGCGGCTTTACCCCGCAATATGAGGCGCTGGAGGAGCTTCACCGCGAGCTTGGCCCGCGCGGGTTCGAGGTCCTCGCCTTTCCCTGCAATCAGTTCGGCGCGCAGGAGCCCGGGACCGATGCGGAAATCGCGACCTTCTGCTCGACGACGTTCGACGTGACCTTTCCCGTGTTCGCCAAGGTCGATGTGAACGGCGCCGACGCCGATCCGCTGTTCGAGCGGCTGAAGAAGGAGGCGCCGGGACTGCTCGGTTCCAAGGGGATCAAGTGGAACTTCACCAAGTTCCTGGTCGACCGCCAGGGCCAAGCGGTGAAGCGCTACGCGCCGACGACCCGGCCGGACGAAATCCGCCCGGATATCGAAACGCTGCTCGACGTCCCGCAGGGCTGAACCGTTACAGCGCGAAGGCAGGCGCGCCCTGTCTGTGCGCCAGCGCACTCATGATTGCGGCCACGCCGCCGAAGACGAAGCTAGCCGCCAGCACGAAGCCGGGCAGGGTCAGCGCCGACCAGGGAAGAGTGGCGAGCACATAGGCGGCGAGCAGGATGTTGATGATGCCCAGCGCGATCATCACGCCCCGATGCCGCCGGAAGCGGGCGCCCAGCACCAGTTCGAGGACGCCGCGTACCGCCAGCCACACCGCGACCACCAGCGTCAGCGACAGGGCTCCCGAAACGGGGTCGAGGATCATCAGCAGGCCGATCACCACCGAGACGATCCCGAACAGGATCGAATAGCCGCGCCCTTCATGCCCGCGTCCGCTTATCCCCGCGATCAGCGACGCCGCGCCTGCCGCGACAAAGAACGCGCCCACCACCAGCGTCGCGGTCAGCGTCGCCGAGAACGGCCATCCGAATGCGAGGATGCCGAGGATCAGCGAGACGATGCCGTACGCGAGGATCCAGCCCCAACC
>CAKTFL010000090.1 GCA_934555855.1 uncultured Sphingomonas sp.
GCATCATGTTCTTCGGCTGGGAACGGCTGTCCAAGCTCGGCCATCTGATCGTCACCTTCCTGGTGGCGCTCGGCACCAACCTGTCGGCCTTGTGGATCTTAATCGCCAACGGATGGATGCAGAACCCGGTCGGCGCGACCTTCAATCCCGACACCATGCGGATGGAGGTCAGCGATTTCGGTGCGGTTCTCTTCAACCCGATCGCGCAGGCGAAGTTCGTCCATACGGTGAGCGCGGGCTATGTCATCGCGTCGGTGCTCGTGCTCGGCGTCTCTGCCTTTTACCTGCTCAAGGGGCGTTTCATCCCTGTCGCGCGGCGCTCGATGACGGTGGCGGCGGCTTTCGGGCTCGCCTCCTCGCTATCGGTGGTCGTGCTGGGCGACGAGAGCGGCTACGCCCTGACTGATAACCAGAAGATGAAGCTCGCCGCCATCGAGGCGGTCTGGCACACGGAGCCCGGCCCGTCCGGCCTGACGCTGTTCGGCTATCCGGACACGGTCGCGCGGGAGACGCGCTACAAGGTGGAGATACCCTGGCTGCTGGGCCTGATCGCCACCCGGAGCCTGGACGGCACCGTCACCGGCATGTCGGACCTGGTCCTGAAGGCGCAGGAGCGGATCGCGTCGGGCATCGTCGCCTATGACGCGGTGGAGCAACTGAAGACCAGCCCGAACGACACCGCCCAGCGCGCCCGGTTCGAGGCGCACAAGCGCGACCTCGGCTATGCCCTGCTGCTGAAGCGGCAGATGGCCGATCCGCGTGCCGCTACGCCCCGCCAGATCGAGGCTGCGGCCTGGGACACGGTGCCCGATGTGGGCCTGATGTTCTGGAGTTTCCGCTTCATGGCGTTTGTCGGCTTCGCGACGATAGCGCTGTTCGCTACCGCCTTCGTCCTCTGCTCGCTCAGGCTGCATCTCCAGAGCCGCTGGTTCCTGAAACTCGCATTGGTCGCGATCCCGCTGCCCTGGCTCGCCGCGGAACTGGGCTGGGTAGTCGCCGAGCTGGGACGCCAGCCCTGGGCGATCGAGGGCGTGCTGCCGACCTTCCTCGCCAACAGCTCGCTGTCGCGTGGCGCGCTGTGGACGACCATCGCCGGCTTCACCGCCATCTACGGCACGCTTGCGGTGATCGAGGTTCGCCTGATCCTCGCCGCCATCAAGCATGGCCCCGACGAGCGCGAGCCCGACCAGCCGGCACCGGGTGCCATCCCCGCCGTGCCGATCACCGCCTGACAGGAAGGACCTGATCATGTTCGATTATGAGACGCTGCGCGTCATATGGTGGGGCCTGATGGGCGTGTTGCTCATCGGCTTCGCGCTGACCGACGGCTATGACCTGGGCGTGGCGGCGCTGCTGCCCTGGGTCGCAAGGACCGACGCCGAGCGGCGCATGGTGATCAACAGCGTCGGCCCGACCTGGGAAGGCAACCAGGTGTGGTTCATCCTGGGCGGGGGCGCGATCTTCGCGGCCTGGCCCTATGTCTATGCGGTCAGCTTTTCGGGCTTCTACCTCGCGATGTTCGTGGTGCTCGCCTCGCTGATCCTGCGTCCGGTGGGCTTCAAATATCGGTCCAAGAAGCCCGATCCCAAATGGCGTTCGCGGTGGGACTGGGCGTTGTTCGTCGGCGGGTTCGTGCCGGCACTGGTGTTCGGCGTGGCGGTCGGCAACGTCCTCCAGGGGGCGCCCTTCCGAATAGACAGCGACATGCGCGCCTTTTACGAAGGCGGCTTCCTTGGCCTGTTCACGCCGTTCACCCTGCTTTGCGGGCTGCTGTCGGTGGCGATGCTGCTGCTCCACGGCTCGGCATGGCTGGCGATCAAGGTGGAGCGGGGAGCCGTGCACGACCGGGCGCGGGCGATCGGCAGCATCGCGGCCGTCGCCTCGCTGGTGCTGTTCGCGGCCGGTTTCCTGTTCGTCGCTTACGGCGATATCGGCTATCGCATCACCGGCGCGGTCGATCCGTTCGGGCCGTCGAACCCGCTACGTACGACAAGCGAGCAGGTGTCGGGCGGGTGGCTGACCAATTTCGGCCTTTATCCCTGGATGACGATCGCCCCGCTGCTGGGCTTTGCCGGCGCGGTGCTGGCGTTCGCCGGCATCCGACGCGGGTCCGAACCGCTGGCGTTCGCGGGATCGTCCGCCTCGGCGCTGGGCATCATCGCGACCGTTGGCTGCTCGATGTTCCCATTCATCCTGCCGTCCAGCATCGACGCGCATTCCAGCCTGACGGTCTGGAACGCATCGTCCACGCACAAGACCCTCGGGATCATGCTGTTCGTCACGGCCGTCTTCCTGCCGATCGTGCTCGCCTACACCGCCTGGGCGTACAAGGTGATGTTCGGCCGGGTGACGACCGAGGACGTCCGCACCAACCCCGACTTCTACTGAAAGGAGCTGTCAGCACATGTGGTATTTCACCTGGGTCCTGGGCCTTGGCCTGGCGGTGGGCTTCGGCATCCTCAACGGCATCTGGCACGAGTTCCACCTGCCGATCGAGGATGATGCCGACGCGCCTGCCCGGCGCTGACGGGTCCCATCGAGCAAGGACCTATCGATCAGGGGTCGGTGCCATGCGGTGGCTCCGGTCCTTGCCCGGGCGGGGCGACATTCGGGCCGGGCCGACCTATATCGGCCGCATGAGTGTCACGGATATCTGTGCGGATTGCGCCGTCCGCGATCAGGCGCTGTGCGGCAGCCTTTCGGACAAGGAACTGGTCGCCCTCAACACGCTGGGCCAGCGGCGTCATGTTCCGCGCGGCGGGACGGTGATGTGGGCGGGCGATGAGAGCGTGATCTGTGCCAACCTGCTGTCGGGCGTACTGAAGCTGGTCGCCTCGACGGCGGACGGCCGCGAGCAGATCGTGGGATTGCTGTATCCGGGGGATTTTGTCGGCCAGCCCTATGCCGAGCACGCCGACTTCACGGTCACCGCGCTCACCGACGTGGAGCTGTGCGTGTTCCCCCGCCTGGCGTTCGAACGGGTGCTCGAGGATCATGCCCGCATGGAGCATCTGCTGCTCCAGCGGACGCTGCGGGCGCTGAACGAGGCGCGCGGCCGGATGCTGACGCTGGCGCGCAAGTCGGCGGAGGAGAAGATAGCGGGCTTCCTGCTCGACATGGCGGCACGCGCGGGTCCGACCGGCTGCCGGGCGACACCGACCGGCCCACTGACCTTTGACCTGCCGCTGACGCGCGGGCAGATCGCCGACGTGCTGGGGCTCACCATCGAAACCGTGAGCCGGCAGATGACGAGGCTGAAGGGCGCCGGGGTGATCGGGCTGCCGGGCGGGCGGGCCGTCACCATCGCCGATCAGGCTGCGCTCGAATTTCGAGCGGAGGCGGCCTGACCGGCAACGCCCGCGCGTCGGCGTTGACGACGATCAAATCGGCGAACCGATGCCCGTGCGATGCAACTGGTGCGAAGTGCCAGGGTGGGAGCGATGATGGACTATGACGTCGTGGTGGTCGGTGGCGGCCCGGCCGGGCTCGCGCTGGCGCGTTCGCTCGGCGGCATCGGGCTTCGCCTGGCCGTGGTGGAACGTCAGCCGATCGAGGCGATCGTCGATCCCGGTAGCGACGGGCGTGAGATCGCGTTGACGCACCGATCCGTCGACCTGCTCCAGCGGCTTGGCGCCTGGGATCATCTCGACTCCGCCGATATCGCGCCGCTGCGCGAGGCACGCGTGCTCAACGGCCAGTCACCGTTCGCGCTGTCGTTCGACGCTGCCGGGGCAGGCGACGACCGGCTCGGCCGGCTCGTTCCCAATTACCGTCTCCGCCGGGCCTTGTTCCGGGCCATCGAGGGGCAGGCGGGGCTCGATCTTCTGGCCGGCATCGGCGTAGACGCTGTCCGCACCTCGCGGGCCGGCGCGGTCGTGGCCCTGTCGGACGGGCGCGAACTCGGCACGCGGTTGCTCGTCGCTGCGGACTCGCGCTTTTCGGCGGTGCGCGACCAGCTCGGCATCGCGGCGGAGGTCAACCGGCTCGGCCGGTCGATGATGGTCTGTCGCGTCGCGCATGAGGGTGATCATGAGGAGATCGCGACCGAATGGTTCGACCACGGCCAGACGATCGCGATGCTGCCGCTCAACGGGCGGATGTCGTCGGCGGTGCTGACGCTCGCGCCAGCGGAGACCGAGGGGATGGCATGTCTCGACGCCGGGGCGCTCGGGGCGGAGATCACGCGGCGTTACGCCGGGCGCCTCGGGCGGATGCGGGTCGTAGAGGGGCCGCATGTCTATCCGCTCGCCACTACCTATGCGCGCCATTTCGCCGCGACGCGGGCGGCGCTGATCGGCGATGCCGCGGTGGGGATGCACCCCGTCACCGCCCACGGCTTCAACCTGGGGCTGCAAGGGCAGGCGACGCTGGCGAAGCTGGTGCGTGATGCGGCGGCGCGCGGGCGGAACATCGCCTCGCCGCTGCTGCTGCGCCGATACGAGGCGGCGCACCGGCTGGCGACACGGCCGCTATACGATGCCACGAACCTGCTGGTGAGGCTCTACACCGACGAGCGCCCCGCCGCGCGGCTCGCCCGACACGCGACGCTGCGCGCGGGCGCGCGCCTGCCGCTGGTCCGCAGGGCGGTCAGCCGCCTGCTGATGCAGCACTGACGGCTTCTGCCCAGGGCCTCTTGCCGGCGAACTCAATAGGCGGCCGACAGGGTCAGGAACCACTGGCGGGGCGCGATCGGATAGGCTGAGTAGCTGTTGACCGCCGACCCGATCGACAGGGTTGATAGCCCCTTCTTCTCGAACAGGTTGGTGACGTTCAGCGCGATCTCCGCCCGGCGCAGCGGCAGGACATTGTCCGGCACGCGCGCCGCGACGCGCAGCGACGCGAGGAAGAAGGACGGCACCCGGACGTCGTTGCTGAACGTCGCGTAGCGACGGCCGACATAATCGCCGATCACCTGCGCCTCGAACGGGCCGACCGACAAAGTTGCGACCGTCTTGTTCAGCCATTTCGGAATGCCGGGCAGCTGCTTTCCACAGGTCGGCACGACGCCGTTCACGACGAGGTAGCCGCCGATGCACGAGTCGGTCGCCGCGCCGATGCCGGCCGCAGCGGCGGTGTAATCGCTCTGATATTTCGACAGGTTGTACGAGAGGGCGTTGTACAGCGAGAAGGTGCGGCCAAACCGCAGGGTGAAAGCGCCATCGACGCCATCGGTCTTCACGTCGCCGACATTGACGAGAATGGACGTGCCGCCGGTGATCCCGCTGCCGGCGATGCCGCCGGGATTGGTGGAGATGGCGAGCAGGCGGTCATTGAAGTCGACGTGATAGTAGTTGACCTGCGCGTTCAGGCCGATGCCGCCGATGTCGCGGTTGGTCCGCAGGCCGGCCTCATAGGTCCAGCTGCTTTCCGGCCGGCCCTGGTCGGCAAAGGCGTCGAACGCGGCCTGGCTGCCGGTGAACCACGGTCCGCCGCCGCCGGCCAGATAGGCCTGATACTGGCGCAGGTTCTTTTGGACGTTGGCGTAGATCTGTTCGTGGCCGTTGAGGTCGAAGGTGGCGCCCGCCGCCGGCAGGAACCAGCGCTGCGTGTTGATCCGCCCCTGCGGCAGGCCGCCTGCCAGGCCGGAGAGCGAGCCCGCGCGCGGCTGTACCGGATAGCGGCCGTCGGCCCATTGCGCGCTGGTCTTGAACCCGGCCTGGATCAGCAGCCTGTCCAGCGCCTGCCAGCTGTCCTGGATGTGCAGCTGCAGCTGCTCGATGCGCGCATCGCCCTGATACTGGGTGAACAGCGGCTGCGCCGCCTCCAGGGGGCGGATATAGGGAGTGCTGGTGTCGGGATTGTTGACGTCCACGCCGTACCAGCGGCGCCACTGTGTCGTGCTGTTGTGCTCGTACCAGCCGCCCAGCTCGATCCGGTGATCGCCGAGTTCGAGATCGAGGGCGGAGATCACGCCGACGCGGTCGATCCGATATTCGGTGGTGCGGGTGATCAGCCCCGACCCGCCGGTCGCCGTGACCAGCGCCGCGCCGGCGGCCGCGGCCTGAGCGGCGGTCAGCGCGGTGCAGGCGGCGGGGCGGACCCCATTGCCGTTGCCGCCGAAGCGGCAGTTCGCCGGCAGCGCGGCATAGCCTGGATCGAGATAAGGCTGGGCGGTCGTGATCGACTGGCCGAGCGGACCGGCGACCACGCCCGCGCCATCGTTATGATGGAAATAGGCGGTGGTCGACCAGCGCGCCCGCGGCGACAGGGTGGCGTCGAGGCGGACATAGCCGAGATAGTCGGTCCGCTGTGCGTCGGAATAATAGTTGCGGTAGTTGCTTCCTTCGGCCGCCGGCGAGTTGCCCAGCGCGGTCAGGTAGGAGGTGCGGTAACCGGCGAAATCGGGATAGAAGAAAGGCTTGGTATACGGCGTGTAGAGCTGGACCGGTGTCGCCGTTCCCCCGGCGGAGGGCCGGAAGAACACGGTCGCGTCCTCGTTCGGCTGCGTGAAGTCGTTGTAATCGAAATAGGCGGTGAGCTTGCCGAAGCTGCCCTGGTGAACCAGCTTGGCATTGGCCTGCCAGCCGCCCTGGATGCCCTTGAAGTCCCAGGCCCGTGCGCGCTGACGGGCGGCGGAGACATAGGCGGAGGTGCCGTCAAACGTGCCGGTGTCGAGCCGCGCGGAGCTGCGGGCCGTGCCGTAGCTGCCGAAGGTGTGGCCTCCGCGGATGCCCAGGCGGTCGAGCGGGTCCGACGAGAAGGTCTCGATCGTGCCGCCGAGATTGCTGTTCGACGCCGTCGCAAGGTCGCCCGTGCCCGTCGACACCACCACCCGGCCGACATTTTCGGAGATCACCGCGCGTTGCGGCGACAAGCCGTTGTAATTGCCGTAGCTCTGATCGCCCAGCGGAATGCCGTCCATCGTATAGCCGAGCTGGTTGGCGGCGAACCCGTGGATGAAGAGCTGCGCGTTCTGCTCGTTATATCCCCACGGATCGGCGGTGACGTAGAGCACGCCGGGCAGGGTCTCGATCGCGCGCAGCGGGCTGACGCCAGGCAGGATCTTCTGCATCTCGGTTCCGGGCAGCTCGACGGAGGTGCGTGTCTGGCGCCCGGTGACGACCACCATGGGCTTGTCCGCGTCCGCATCCTGCCCGGTCGGGGGCGCCTCGGCCGATTGGGCCGGCTGGGTCGCGCCGCCGTCCTGCGCCAGCGCGGCGGCGGGCAGCAACAGCGAGATCGCCACGGCCAGCGTCGAGACGGATTCGCGGATCATGTTTTCCCCCTTTGCTGCAGCGCGGCGCAGTGCAGTTCGGGGCGCGGTTAAGGACGTTTCGCGCCAATCAGGTGACGGCCCCGTTACGGTTCGCTTACAATCAGTCGGCCGGGTTCCGGCGAATGACCTACCCTGGCGGTTGCACCTTGCCCGGCGCGAGCGCGGTTGTATCAGGTGGGCACGCCGGCCCGACCGGCCAAGATGGAGATTAGAATGAGGATAAGCCTGATGCTGGCGGCCTCCGCCGTGGCCGCCATGGCCACCCCCGCCGCCCATGCCGCGGAGGCGAAGCGGTCGACCTTCGGCACCCTTGCCGATGGCAGCGCGGTCGGCGCGGTGACCCTGACCAACGGGCAGGGCGTGTCGGCCACGATCATCGCCTACGGCGCGGCCATCCAGTCGCTGGTCATGCCCGACCGCAACGGTCAGCGCGCCGACGTGGCGCTGGGCTATGCCGACATTGCCGATTACGTTGCCAAGCCGAATTACTTCGGCGCCACGGTCGGCCGTTTCGCCAACCGCATCGCGCGCGGCCGGTTCACGCTGGACGGCAAGAGCTATCAGACGCCGGTCAATGACGGCGTCAACTCGCTGCACGGCGGCGACAAGGGCTTTGACAAGGTCCTATGGCAGATCACCGACGTGAAGAGCGGTTCCGTCGCCTCCGTCACGCTGCGCCATGTCAGCCGCGACGGGGAGATGGGCTATCCCGGCACCATGACC
>CAKTFL010000091.1 GCA_934555855.1 uncultured Sphingomonas sp.
CGGCCCGTTCGCGACGCGCCAGCTCGCCGACCTGACCACCCGCTATGGCGACCTGCACCCCGACGTCCAGAAGCAGCGGCAGCAGCTTGCCGATATCCGCTCCCAGCTGAAGGTGGAGATCGCGCGCGTCATCTCCAGCCTCAGCGCGGAGGCGTCGGCTTCCCGCTCGCGCCTGGACTCGCTGGTCGGCAGCCGCGCGAGTGCCACGGGAGCGCTCGCGGGCGCCAACAAGGCCCAGGTCGGCCTGCTGGAGCTGGAGCGGCGGGCAGAGGCGGCACGGACGATCTACAACGCATTCCTGAACCGTTCCAAGGAGACGGTGTCGCAGGAAGGACTGATGCAGCCCGACGCGCGGATCGTCGCCCTGTCGCGCACCCCTACTTTCCCCTATGCGCCGAACTACTTCCTGTCGTTTGCCCTGGGCCTGGTCGTGGCGCTGCTCGCGGGCCTCGGTGCCGTGGCGGTGACGGAGTATCTCGACTCGGGCATCAGGACCAAGCTGGACGTGGAGCGGCGCCTGCGGGTCCGCTACCTCGGCGCGGTGCCGGAACTCAAATCCACCCTTGGCCGGATGCGTAGCACCCAGCCGCCGGAAGATTACCTGCTTGACCATCCCATGTCGGCCTTTGCCGAGGCGGTGCGGGGGCTCAGGGCCAATCTGGCCGGGCGTTCCGGAAAGACGCCGCAGGTGATCGCCATAACCTCCGCCTTGCCGCGCGAGGGAAAGTCGACCACGTCCATCTCGCTTGCCCGCACGATCGCGGAAAGCGGCGCGCGGACCATCCTGGTCGATTGCGACATCCGCCGCCGCTCGACCAGCGCCGCACTGCTGCCCGACGGCAGCGACGGGCTGCTCGGCTATCTGGCCGGCGAACGGCCGCTGGAGCAGGCCGTGGTGAAGGATCCGCGCAGCGACCTGGACGTGCTCGGCACGACGGTGCCGCCCCAACACGTGCGCGATCTGTTTGCCGAGAACCAGCTTGGCCAGGTCCTCGCCGACCTCCGGTCCAGATACGACGTCATCGTGCTCGACACCGCGCCGGTGCTGGGCATTGCCGAAAGCCGGATCGTTGCCGCCGCGGCGGACGCGACCATCATGCTGGCGCGCTGGCGGTCCACCTCCGTTGCCGCGGCCGATGCGGCGGTCGAGATCCTGGTGGACGCGCACGTCAAGCTTCGCGGCGTCGCCCTCACCCTGGTCAACATCCGCAAATATGCCAGCACCGGCCAGGGCGACATGTACAGCTATCACAAGAAGTTCACGGGCTATTACCAGAACTGACCGCTCGGCCGGGCCGCTGTCGCGCCGTGGGCGCGGGAGAATTTAGAAGAACTTAACCATGCGTCGTTACCCAATCCGGACGGGCCAGCGCGGTTTCCGCGCGACGGCCCTCACGGAGCGAATAGATGCCGAGCCAGTTCCCCTCCCTCATGTCCGACAACCCGCTGGGCCGAGCGTTACGCGCGTGCCGCCAGCACCTGGTCACCGCGGCGGTGTTCAGCGCGTTGCTGAACGTGCTGTACCTAGTCCCTTCCCTGTACATGCTTCAGGTCTATGACCGCGTGGTGCCCACCCGCGGGCTGACGACCCTGGCCATGCTGACGCTGGTGTTCATGTTCGCGATCGCGACGCTGAGCGGGCTGGATTATCTCCGCTCGCGCCTGCTGGTTCGAGCGAGTGCGCGCCTCGATCGCCTGATGGCCGGTGAGATCCTGACCGCGCTGTTCCGCGCCGGCAGCACCTCCGCCCAGTCGAGCGTCGCGCTGCGGGAGTTCGACGTGCTACGCCAGACGGTGACGGGCGCCGGCATACTGGCGCTGCTGGATGCGCCCTGGTCTCCCATCTATATCGGCGTCTGCTTCCTGCTCCACCCGGCGCTGGGCGCCATGGCCCTTGTCGGCGTCATCATCACGCTGCTGCTCACCTGGCTGAACGAGCGCGCGACCAACCTGCCGCTCAAATACGCCAACAACGCCGCCAACGAAGCCTATATGTCGCTTGACGGATCACTGGGCGCGGCTGGCGTGGTGCGTGCGCTCGGTATGCGCGGGGCGCTGGTCAACCGGCACCTTGGCGAGCGCGAGAAGAGCCTGATCGCGCAGGCCCATGCCAGCTTCGGCAGCGCTCGCTACGTCACGCTGATCAAGGGATTCCGCCTGCTGATCGGCTCGCTGGCGCTGGGCCTGGGAGCCCTGCTCGCGGTCGAGCAGGCCATCTCGCCGGGCGCGATCTTCGCTGCCTCGCTGCTGATCTCGCGCGCACTGGCGCCGATCGAACAGATCAGCGGCGTGTGGAAGCAGGTGATCCAGGCCCGCTCCGCCCATGCCGGCCTGACCGCGCTGTTCGAGGCCTGCGGACCCGATCGCCCTGCGACCCGGCTGCCCGATCCTGTCGGCCATGTCAGCGTCCAGGGCCTCCAGATGGTCTCCCCGGAGCGCGACCGGCTGATCCTGCGCGACATCTCGTTCAACCTGGAACCGGGCGAGCTGCTGGGCGTGCTGGGGCCAAGCGGCGCGGGCAAGTCCACCCTCGCCCAGATCCTTGCCGGTGCCGTTACACCGTCCAGCGGCGTCGTGCGGCTCGACGGCGCCAATGTCGCCGACTGGCCGGAGGCGCAGCTGGCGACGGCGATCGCCTATGTCCCGCAGCAGTTCGGGATGCTGCGCGGTACGATCAAGGAGAACATCTCCCGCTTCGCCACGCCGGCCGACGAGCCGGAGGCGAATGTGATCGACACGCGCGTCGTTCGCGCCGCCCAGCTCGCCGGCGCCCATGAGTTCATCTTGAACCTTCCCAAGGCTTACGACACGGAGCTGAGCTGGGGCGGCGCAGGCGTCTCCATGGGCCAGCTCCAGCGGCTCGCCATCGCGCGCGCGCTGTATGTGGCGCCTCAGGTCCTTGTGATGGACGAGCCCAATGCCGCACTCGATGCCGAGGGCGAGGCACGACTGGACGCCATGATCCGGCAGCTGCGCGAGCAGAAGGTGACGCTGATCATCATCGCGCACCGGATCAATATCCTGTCCAGCGCCGACAAGCTGCTGGTGCTCCAGAACGGCACCGTCCGCCATTTCGGCCGCCGCGAAGAGGTCATGCCCCTTCTCACCCGCCCCGTCGCCGAGCGCCAGACCCGCGCCGCCTGAACCTGTCAGGAACATTGCCATGAGCCAGACCATTCTTCTGCCGCCTGCCGGCCAGCTGCCGGGCCGCCGCACCCCCACCAGCCATTCCGTGCTCGACGACGGCATCAGCACCGAACGCTATTGGGGCTGGGCCATCATCTTCCTGTTTTTCGGCCTGTTCCTCGGCTGGGCGGCATTCGCCCGGCTGGACGCGGCAGCCTATGCGACCGGCAACATCGCCGTTTCCGGCAGCCGCCAGACGGTTCAGCACCGCGATGGTGGCATCGTGTCGGCCATGCATGTCAAGGAAGGCCAGCATGTGAAGGCGGGTCAGGTCCTGATCGAGCTGGGCACGGCAGAGGTCGTCGCCAACGAGCGCTCGCTTGCAGCCCAGATGATCCAGGCGCGGGCCCTCCGCGCCAGGCTGCTCGCCGAGACGACGCACAGTGCGATGCAGGTCCCCGTCGAATTCGCTGCGCTGACCGGCGAGCAGCGCGAGGAGGCCAACCGTGCCATGACGCTGCAACGTGCGGAAATGGACGTCCGCCGCCGCGTCATCAGCAATCAGCGTTCCGTGCTCGGCCAGCAGGCCGCCCAGCTGTCGCAGCAGATTACCGGCATCGACCGGCGCATCCAGGCAAACGGCTCGCAGTCCCAGCTGTTCAACGACGAGCTGACCGGCATGAAGGAGCTGGAAGCGCAAGGCTATGCCAGCAAGAACCGCGTTCGCGCGCTGGAACGGTCGGCCGCCGACATCAACGGCCAGACTGGCAGCCTCGCCGCCTCCGCCGCAGCGGCACGGGCCCAGATCGGGGAAACCCGGATGCAGGCGCTGACCATCGAATCCGACGCAGCCAAGCGCAACAGCGAGGATCTTCGCGCCGTGGAAGCGCAGATCAACGACCTGGCGCCGCGGTATCGGGCCGCACGCGAGCAGTTGCTGCTGACGCAGATCCGGGCGCCCGTCACCGGCCAGGTGGTCGGCCTGTCCGTCTTCACGGTGGGCGGCGTGATCGCGCCGGGGCAGAAGCTGATGGACGTCGTTCCCGATGCGGCCTCGCTGGTGATCGAGACGCAGGTGTCACCCAACGACGCCGACGACCTGCATGTCGGCCAACATGCGGAGGTGCAGGTCGGCGCGCTGCACGATCGCTCGCTGCCGGTGATGGACGCCAGGCTGACCCGCATCTCGGCCGATGCCTTTCACGACGAGCGGACCGGGCAGTCCTATTACACCGCAACCTTCGAGGTTCCGGCCGCAGTCATCGCCTCCATCAACCGCCAGCATGGCAATGGCGACGGGATCAAGGCCGGGCTTCCGGCGCAGGTGCTGGTGCCGTTGCGGAAGCGGACCATGCTTCAATACCTGACCGAGCCGCTCCACCAGACCCTGTGGCGCAGTTTTCGGGAGCATTGAGCGGAAAGTTGCGCCGTGTTGATTTACACGGCGCAACTCCCTTCCTATCACCCCGCGGGTGAGCAGGGAGGAACGATGAGGCTCAGGTTTGCCGCTACCACGACGGGTTTCGTGGCACTCATGGCGGCCACCGGAGCGTCAGCGCAAAGCGTCCCTGCCAATGTCGGCGTGGCCGACCGGACTCGCTCCGAATATGATCCGGTCGGTGCGCGGCTCGGCAGTTTCATCCTGCTGCCAAGGGTGGAAACGTCGGTCGCCTATGACGACAATATCTATGCCGCCCGTGCCGACAAGGTGTCGGACGAGATCCTGACGATCACGCCGGCCGCGCGCCTGTCGTCGCAGTGGCAGCGCAACCGGCTGGATATCAACGCCCTTTATTCGCGCAATTTCTATGCGAGCCGGGGCAGCGAGAGCAATTCCAACTACCAGGTCGATGCCGCCGGGATTCTGGACGTCAGCCGCCAGACTCAGGTGCGGTTGCAGGCGCTTGCCGGGCGGTTCATCGAGAGCCGCACCGACATCAACTCCTTTTCCGCCATCGCCAGCCCGACCCGCTTCACCCGCGTTTCGGGGCGCGCCGGTCTGGATCACCAGTTCAACACCCTGGCGGTGAGTGCCGAAGCCGGTGTGCAGAAGCTGTCCTATTCGGACACGCGGCTGATCGACAATACCGTGTTCGACCAAAGCTTTCGCGACAACGTTCTGACGGATGGCACCCTGCGGCTTCGGTACGGGTTGCGTACCGGCACCGCCTTCGTGGTCCAGGTCAGCGCCGACAAGCTGCACTACAACAACGCCCCGCCACCCGTGCTGGGCGCCGTGGCGAATCGGGACACGTCCGGCTACCGGGTCGAGGGCGGCCTGATCCTGGAGCTGAGCAGCCTCATCTATGGCGATGTCCGGATCGGCTATCTGCATCGCAACACCGCGGATCCGACGATCAAGAACGTCAGCGGTCTCTCCTTTGCGGCCAATGTGCTGTGGAACGTGACCCCCCTCACCTCCGTCCGCCTTATTGCCAACCGCTCGGTCGAGGACAGCGTCTCGCGGATCGTGGCCGGCAACCTGCGTAGCCAGGGCACGCTGACAGTCGATCATGAGCTGCTGCGTAACGTCCTGCTGAACGCGAGCGTGAGATACGCCAACATCAGCCCGATCGGTCCGGTCTCGGACAGCCAGGAGCTGGAGTTCAGGGCCGGCGCGACTTACTATCTCAACCGCCGGTTCGGCCTGCGCGCCAGTTATCGCCTGTACGACCGCTCTTCGAAGGTTTTCCAGGAGTTCACCTCCAACCGCCTGACCGCCACGCTGATCACGCGTTTCTGATCGCCTGCGGGCGATAGGGCCGATATAGCCCACCCATGGACTCGATCGGACGCTCCTATCGCACCAGCGGCCGGGTGCCTGCGGACCACGCCGGTCGCCGATCAGTCGTCCACCGCGACATCCGCGCGCAGCTGACGCTCTGGGCCGTGGGCCTGATCGTGTTCCTCCTGCTCCAGCAGGTGTTCGGAGCGGTCGCGACCTTGACGGTGATCCTGCTGACGGGCGGGCTGATGCTGCTGTACCGGGACGTGCTCGTCCCGATCCTGCTGCGCGGGGCACCCTTCCTCGCTTTTGGCCTATGGGCGATGACGTCCTATTTCTGGTCGTCGGCGCCGGACGTGTCGCTTCGATACGGATTTCAGCTGCTGCTGACGATCACCACCGCCCTGATGATCGCAGCCACTCTGCCGGCGCGCAAATTGCCGCAGGTTCTGTTCTTCGCGGCGGCGGTCATACTCGCAATGTCGGTGCTGAGCGGCCGGCAGGGCATGTCCGATACCGGGCCCGTGCTGATCGGGCTGACCGGGTCGAAGAACCAGTTCGGTTATCTTTGCCTCACGCTGATCATGTCCAGCTATGCCGTCATCCTGGGCATCGGCGGTCCTCCGCGTTTCGCCAGATGGGGCGCGGTCGCGATTCTGCCGGTCGCTATCCTGTTCCTGCTGATCGGCAAGGCCGCGGCGGCGCAAATACAGTTTCTGGGGGGAACGGCGCTGCTCGCCGTGCTGGTCTGGGCGACCCATGTCTCTCGGGCGACCAGGGCGGCAGTGCTCGGCATCGCTGCGATCGTCGGCCTGGGCACCGTTGCCGCCGCGCCGCAAATCGAGCAGTTCACCACCTACGTCCGGCAGGACGTGTTGAAGAAAGACGCGACGCTTACCGGCCGGACGGAGCTTTGGGCGAGAGCCGATTCACTGATCGAGCAGCGTCCGCTATTGGGCTGGGGTTATCGCTCGACCTGGCTCGGCGATAACAGCACGACGCGCGGCCTGTTGCGATGGGCCAACCTGACCGATGGCAAGGGGTTCAACTTCCACAACCTCGCTCGGGAGATGTGGGTCGATCTCGGCATTGTCGGGCTGGTGCTTTTGATGGCGATCTATGCGGTCGGCCTGGTGCGGCTCGGGCTTGCCATGTACCTTCGCCCCACGCGGGAGATAGCGTTCCTGCTCACCCTGGCGACGCTGGTCATCGTGATCCGGGCAAACACCGAAATGAATATCGGGCCCTTCCTGTTCGACACGCTGATGATCTTTACCATCCTCGCTTATGCCGCCGGAGAAGCGCACACGGCGCGTGAAGCGCGGCCACGCCCCGACCCGAGTCGCGCGCGAGGAAGGCAATCGCGGCGCCCTCAATTTCGCACTGCCGAGTGACGACCCGCTATGCTTCGCTCGACGCGACGCGCCAGTTTCCGCCCAGACGCTGCCGGGTACGCACGACTGCCTGTTCGCCCAGCTTTTCGAGCAGGTAATAGGATACCTGGGGCGAGCGGATGAATGCGGCAACAAGCTCGCCCACCGCACGCTCCTTCACCGCCCTGATCACCCGTCGCCATTGCAGACGGCAATCTACACTTCGGTAATGATCACGCAGCGCCATGCGCGCCGCCGGATCCAGCCCCTTGAACGACAGCAGCCGCGCATCCGCTTCCCGCAACCGCAACAGGTCCGCTTCGGAATGATCGCCACTCAGCGATCCCGTCCGCTGCACATAGATATAGCCCTGCGGCTGCACGACCCGCAGCCGCCCACCGACCGCCAGCGCACGCGCGTACAGGTCGTAATCCTCGCCCAGCCTCAGCGCCTCGTCATAGCTCAGGCCATGTGCGTCCAGGAACGAGCGCCTGATCAGCGGCTTGATGAAGCCCAGCTCGGCCCGGCCCGCGCTACGATGCGCGACGTTCCCCCGGACAAAGTCCGCCAGTCCGATATGGCCGTCATGCAGCTGCTCGGCTCCCAGCATCGGTCGCGGCGGCAGATGCTCGCTGCCCTCGTCGACGACGAGAACGTCGTCACCGATCAGATCGCAATCGTCGGCAAAGGACAGAAGC
>CAKTFL010000092.1 GCA_934555855.1 uncultured Sphingomonas sp.
CCACCGGTAGCGCGGGCCTGGCCAAGGGCGGCAGCGGGGACATCCTCGCAGGCTTGTTGTCGGGTCTGCTGGCCGCCGGGCTGAAACAGGGCCGCACCGCAGAGGACGCCGCCATCGCTGCCGTCTGGCTGCACGGCGCGGCAGGGGACCGCTGCGCCAAACGCTTAGGCATGGCCGCCATGCTGCCCGCCAACGCCATATCGCCGGCCGCGATCACGCCGGTGGTCGCCGGCGTGTCGCTGGCGCTGCTCGCCCTTGCCGTGCTGGGCTGGCGCTTCGACCTGTCCGCCAAGTTGCGCGTGCGACAGGACCGCCAGCGGTTGAGCGACCTGGCGGACGTGGCGGTGGAAGGGCTGCTGATCTGCCAGGGCGATGTGGTGATCGCCGCCAACAGCAGCATCGAGCGGCTGTCCGGCCATGCCGGCGGGTCGCTGTCGGGCCGGTTCGTCAGCTCGCTGCTGCCGGGACTCGACATCGGCAGCGTTCCCGAGCGTGAGGAACGGGAGGCGCAGCTGATCGGCGCCGGCGGGCAGGCGCTGCCCGTCCGCGTCCTGCGCTGCGAATTGCGGCTCGGCCACAAGATTCAGACCGTGATCGCGGTGCGTGACCAGCGCGAGCGGCTGCGGACGGAAGCGAAGATGCGCCGCCTGGCGTTCAACGATCCGCTGACCGAGCTGCCCAACCGCACGCGCTTCTTCGACCTGCTGGCTGTCCATGCCGCATCGCGGCGCGAACGCGACCAGAGCTTTGCCGTCCTGATGCTCGACCTGGATCGGTTCAAGCCCGTCAACGACACGCTCGGCCATGCCGCGGGCGACGTGATCCTGCGCCTGGTGTCCGACCGGCTCCAGTCGATCCTGCGCGACGAGGACGTCGTCGCCCGACTGGGCGGGGACGAGTTCGCCATTCTGCAGCTGACGGCGAACGATCCTGCCGCCGCCGGTGCCCTGGCCGCCCGAGTCATCGAAGCGATCGAGGAACGGCCGTTCCTGCTCGACGGCCAGTCCGTCCATCTCGGGGGCAGCATCGGCATCGCCCTGGCGCCAGAGGACGGTACAGACCCGGCCGAGCTGCTCCGCAATGCCGACCTGGCACTGTATGCCGCGAAGGCGGACGGCAAGGGCACGTTCCGCCGCTACGACGTGTCGCTCGATGAGCGGACCAAGCAGCGGCGCGTGCTGGAAGCCGGGCTGCGGAACGCGCTGGCGAACGGCCAGCTCGAACTCGAATATCAGCCGCTGGTCGCGGCAAGCACCGGGCGGATTATTTCGGCGGAGGCGCTGGTCCGCTGGCGTCATCCGGAACGGGGGCTGATCCCGCCGACCGAGTTCATCGGCCTGGCCGAGGAAACCGGACTCGTGCAGCCGCTCGGCAACTGGGTGCTGCGAACCGCATGCGCCGAGGCGGCGACCTGGCCGGAGGGCATCAGCATCGCCGTCAACCTGTCGCCCGCCCAGTTCCGCGAGCGATCGCTGGTCGCGCTGGTGGCGTCGGCGCTGGATGCGGCAGGGCTGTCGCCACACCGGCTGGAACTGGAGATCACCGAAGGCATCCTGCTGACCGACGAGAAGCGGACGATCGAAACCTTGACCGAGTTGCGCGCCATGGGCGTCCGCATCTCCATGGACGATTTCGGAACCGGCTATTCGTCGCTCAGCTATCTGCGGAAGTTCCCGTTCGACAGGATCAAGATCGACCAGTCCTTCGTGCGGCAGGTGCCCGACGATGCCGAAAGCGCGGCCATCGTCCGCGCGATCATCACGCTGAGCGCCTGCCTGGGCATCGCGACCACCGTGGAGGGCGTGGAGCCGCCGGATCAATACGATTTCTCGGTCCGCGAGGGCTGCGACACCATCCAGGGCTTTCATGTCAGCCGCCCGCTGAGGAACGACGCCTTCGCTGCGCTGCTCGCCAGCCGCGGCATCGGCGAGGCGCCTCGCGAGATGGCGGCCGCCTGACGATCGGCCGGCCCCGGTCCACCCCGCGCCATCTCGTTCAGATGTACGCGCAATGACAAAGGGTTAACCACAAGGCGCGTAGGCAGCCGCATGATCGTCGCGGGGCTGCAGGCATGACATCGAGAGTCAAGGAACAGGCGCTGGCCGCAAGCTTCTTCCTGCTTGCGTCGGGCGCCATCCTGTTGACGCGGCTCAATGGCGGCGTTGCCTTGTTATGGGTGGCGAATGCGCCGCTGCTGATCTTCCTGTCCAGGCGAAGCCCCGTCGCGTGGAGGTCCGCGCTGCTCTGGGCGACGCCGGCGTCGATCGCGGCCAGCACCCTGTTCGGGCCGGTGGCCTGGGCGGCGCCGTTCCTGGCGACCGCCAGCATCGTCGAAGTGGTGGTGGCGGCGGCATTGCTGCGGCGCTGGCTGCCGAAGGGCGACTTTCTGGGGTCGGTGCGATCTCTCGCGGTGTTCGGCGGCGTGGCCGGCGTGATCGCGCCGGTGACTGGCGGGGTGATCGCCGCGACCGTGGCGCTGCTGGCCTTTCCCAAGCCCTGGGGCGCCACCTTTGTCGACTGGGTGATCGGCCATGGCCTCGGCACGATGATCGCGAGCCCCCTGGTCCTGATGCTGGTGAACGGCAACCGGCAACAATGGCGGCGTCGCCTGTCGTCGCTGCTATGGGGAAGGGGAGGGTTGCTGCTCGCGGCCGTCGCGACGGTTACGGCCGGCACCTTCTGCCAGCAGCAACTGCCGCTGCTGTTCCTGCCCGCGCTGCCGATCCTGCTCGCGACGTTCAAGCTGGGCCGGCCCGGCGCCGCGCTGTCGATCGTTCTCGTCGCGCTGATCGGCGGCATCGCCACGGCGGCCGGGCACGGCCCGATCACGATGACCCACCTGTCCCGCGTGGGGCAGCTCCAGTTCCTCCAATTCTACCTGGCCGCCACCTTCCTGATGTCGTTGCCGCTGGCGGGGGAGCTCGGCCGGCGCGCGGAGCTGCTGAAGGCGCTGAAGAGCAGCGAGGCGCGGCACCGGCGCATTGTCGCCCGGTCGCAGGACGTCATCTTCGAAACCGACATGGACGGCCGCTGGACCTTTCTCAGCGACGCCTGGACTCGCATCACCGGCCATGGCGTGGCAGAGAGCCTGGGCCGGCGCGCAATGACCTTCGTGCTGCCCCAGGATCGGCAGGTGCTCGTCGATGCGCTCGTCGCGGCGCTGCGGAACGAGGGGTCGATAGGGCAGGCGGAGCTGCGCTTTCCGACGGAGCTGGGCGTCCGCTGGGGCGCGTTCAGCGTCGGCCTGCTGCATGACGAGGCGGGCGTGCTGACGGGCGCGTATGGTACGCTGAGCGACATCACGGAGCGCAAGAAGTCGCAGGCCGCGATCCTGAGCGGAGAACGCCGCTATCGCGCGCTGGCGGACAACACCACCGACATGATCGCGCGGATCGGCCTGGACGGCCGTTACCGCTCGGCGACGCCGGCCGCCCTGCGGCTGCTGGGCATCCCGCCCGAGGAACTGGTCGGCACGCCCTTTCTCCAGCTGATCGCGCCCGAGCATCTGGGCCTTGCCCTCGACGCGTTCACGGCGGTGACCAGCGGCGTGGCCGACCCGTCTTGCAGCTATCGCCAGCAGCACCGCAGCGGCGAGCCGCTATGGGTCGAAGCGACCTTCAGGCTGCTGCGCGACGAGGATGGCTGCCCGCGTGAGGTCATCGCGTCGGTGCGCGACATTTCGCGCCGCAAGCTGCTGGAAACGAGGACGGCGGCGGCGCTGGCGCAGGTGCGCGAAAGCAATCGCCTGTTCGGCATGGCCGGCGCGCTCGCATCGATCGGCCATTGGCGATTTGAGCTTGGAACCGACAACATCATCTGGTCGGACGAGGTGTTCCGCATCCATGGCCTGGACCTTGGCGCTCCGCCGCCGATGGCCGACGCTCTCGACCTCTACCATCCCGACGACCGGGAACGGGTGCGGGCGACCATCGGCGCGGCAGTCGCCGATCAACGGGATTTCCGCTACACCGCCCGCGTCGTGCAGCCGGGCGGCGCGGTCCGGCACGTGATCGCGCAAGGGCAGCCCGAATGGGACGATGCCGGCATCATGACCGGCATGTTCGGGGTTTTCCAGGACGTGACCGACCGGGCGCTCGCCGACCGGACGCTGCGGGACAGCGAGGCGCGGCTGCGGCTGATCACCGAGCAGGCCGGCGACGTGATCGCGCTGCTGGCGCTGGACGGGACGTGCCTGTTCATGTCGCCTGCGTCCCGCGCGATCCTGGGCATCCCGCCCGAAGATCTGGTCGGCACCCGGCCGATCGAGCGCACGCACGAGCAGGACCGGCCGGCGATCGAGCGCTATCGCGCGGAATTGCGATCGGGTGCGGGCGCGCCGGGATCGCCGCTGCGGTTCCGGATGCGGCGCGCCGACGGGGAGGATGCCTGGCTGGAGGCAAGTTCCCGCCTGTCCGAGATCGGCGACATGCCCTGCGTCGTCAGCGTCTGGCGCGACGTGTCGCCACAGGTCGCCATCGAGGCGGAGCTGAAGGCGGCCAAGGCCGGGGCGGAGGCGGCGTCGATGGCTAAGGCGGGCTTCCTGGCCAATATGAGCCACGAGATCCGCACGCCCATGAACGGCGTGATCGGCTTTGCCGAACTGCTGCTGGCCGGCGACCTGACCGAGGAACAGCGGCGCGACGCGGGGCTGATCGCCGATTCGGGGCGGGCGATGATGAAGCTGCTCAACGACATCCTCGACCTGTCCAAGATCGATGCGGGCCAGCTGGACGTGGTCAGCGAGCCGTTCGACCTGCCCCATGCCCTGCGCGCCTGCGGCAAGCTGCTGGGGCCGAGCGCCGTGCAGAAGCGGCTGTGTTTTACCGTCACGATCGAGGACGAGGTGCCCGCGATCGTGCTGGGCGACGCGCTGCGGGTCCGGCAGATCGTCCTCAACCTGCTCGGCAATGCGATCAAGTTCACCGATCATGGCTCCGTCGCGCTCGCGGTGCGGCGGACGGAAGGCGATGGCGGCGCGTGGCTGGCGATCACGGTCGACGACACCGGCATCGGCATCGCGCCGGAACGCCAGCAATCGATCTTCGAGGAATTCGTCCAGGCCGATCATTCGATCACGCGGCGTTATGGCGGGTCGGGACTGGGCCTGGCGATAAGCAATCGGCTGGCTCGGCTGATGGGCGGCCGCATCGAACTAGCAAGCCGGCCGGGCCAAGGCACCGAGGTGACGCTGCTGCTGCCCTGCGTGACGGCGGAGCGGTCGGCGGTCGGCGCGGGCACAATGCCAGCCGGGCCGGCCGGGCGACCCGGCCGGTCGGCGCGCGTGCTGCTGGCGGAGGATCATGCGGTCAACCAGCTGCTGGTACGCGCCATGCTGGCGCACGGCGGGCATCAGGTAACGGTGGTCGCCGACGGGCAGCAGGCGCTGGAGGAAGTTCGCCGCAGCGAGGAGGCGGGGACGCCGTTCGACCTGGTTTTCATGGACATGCAGATGCCGGTCATGGACGGGCTCGCCGCCACGCGCGAGATCCGCCGCATGGAGCGCCCTGGCGAGCAAAGGCTGCCGATCGTGGCGCTGACCGCCAACGCCTTCGCCGGCGACCTGGAAGCCTGTCGCGCGGCGGGCATGGACGATCACGTCGCCAAGCCGGTGGCGATGGAAGCGTTGCTTGGGGCGGTGGATCGCTGGTCGCAGCGGGCCGGGGACGGGGCGGACCCAGTGCCGGCCGCGCCCGCCGGAAGGGGCCGCTTCCAGCCGGGTCTGGCGATACGCGCCAGATATGCCGAGCATCGCGCCAATGCCCTCGCCGAGGTCGACGCGCTGATCCGGCGCGGCACCTTCGCCGACAGCGAGGTCGCAGACGTCGCCGAACTGCTCCACAAGCTGGCGGGAAGCGCCGGGATGTTCGGCGAGGAGGCGCTGGGCGACCGGGCCAGCGAGCTGGAGCAGGGGCTGCTTGCCTGGCCGGCGGGGGAGCGGGCCACCCGGGTTGCGAGGGCGGCCGGGCTGCTTCGCGACGCCGCCTGAGCGCCCGCGTTTGCAACCTGGCAACGCTCTCATCCGTAATAACTGCGAATCAGCGACTTAGGACCAGCCTGTGGCAAGGATCATCATTGCGGAAGACGACGTGGTCATGGGCGAGATCGCTCGCGACGCCCTGCTGGCCCATGGTCATGGCGTGGGGCTGGTGACGAACGGGGCAGATGCGCTGCGCGTGGTCAGGGGGCGCCGGCCGGACCTGCTGATCCTCGACTGCAACATGCCCGAAATGTCCGGGATGGTCGTGCTGCGTGAGCTTCGCAATTCACCGGCGCTGTGCAACCTGCCGGTGATGATGCTGACCGGGCGGCGCAGCGCGCAGGACGTGGAACTGGCGATGTTCGCGGGTGCCGACGCCTATCTGAAGAAGCCCTTCGACCCCGAAGAGCTTGCCTTCAAGGTCGAGGAGCTGCTCGCCGGCAGGTAAGGTCTCATTGCGGCGGCTGGCCGTTGGAGGCGGTGACGCCGCCGTCCACCGGCAGGTTCACGCCGGTCACCATCCGCGCGTCGTCGCTGGCCAGGAATGCCATCACGGCGGCAATGTCCTCAGGGCGCGCGGGCGTGCCGAGCGGCATCCGTTCCTTGAACTTGGCCATCAGCTCGGGTTCGGCCTGCATGTCCTTGGTCATGCCGCTGTCGGTGAAGCTGGGATTGACCGCGTTGACGCGCACGCCGTCCTTTGCGGCGTCCAGCGCCATCGCCCGCACCATGTTGGTGATCGCGCCCTTTGAGGTGTTGTAGGCGAACATGCCCCAGTCCCCGCCCAGGCCGGACACGGAGGAAGTCATGACGATCGAGCCCCGCGTCCTGACCAGTTCGGGCATGGCCGCCTTCGCCATGTGGAAATAGCCGCCGACATTGACCGCCAGGACGCGGTCGAAATCCTCCTCGCTGGTCTGGAGAATGTCGCCCTGGCTGGCGATGCCGGCATTGTTGACCAGGACGTCAAGGCCGCCGAACCGATCCACCGCCGCCCTGACCGCCGCTGCCGCGGTGTCCCTGCTCGACGTGTCGCCCGGCTGGATCAGCAGGCGTTCACGGGAAAGCTCGGCCGAGGCGGTTTCCAGTTCCGTGGGGTCGAGGTCGACCACCACGAGGTTCGCACCCTCGTCGGCGAAGCGGCGCGCCGCCGCTCGGCCGATCCCGGACGCGGCGCCGGTGACGAGTACCGTTTTTCCCGTGAAGCGGCTCATGGCATCAATCCCGTGTTCCGCGCCACCAACGGCGCAAGCGGCGCCGGGTTGCACGTCGCCGCCTACGTCCGGCCAGAACCGGCTATCGCCGCCAGCGTGCCCAGATCGCGGTGGGCAGGACCAGGCCGCGGGCTTCCTCGCGCACGCCCAGCTCCCCCGCCTCCACGGTGCCGGGCAGGTCGGCGAAGATTTGGCGGACCAACTCGCCGATCGCCAGCGCCGACATGCGAACGGCGTAGACGGTCAGGAACAGGAAGCGCGAGTTTTCGTCGAGCAGCCGGCGGCAGTCGGCGACGAGCGGCGCCAGATGCTCCTCCAGCCGCCAGATCTCGCCCTCCGGCCCGCGACCATATTTCGGCGGGTCGAGCAGGATGCCGTGGTAGCGACGCCCGCGCCGCACCTCGCGGGCGACGAACTTCGCGGCATCGTCGATGATCCAGCGTACCGGCGCGTTCGCCATGCCCGACAGGGCGGCGTTGCCGCGCGCCGCCTCGACCGACTTCTTAGACGCATCGACATGGACCATGCGTACC
>CAKTFL010000093.1 GCA_934555855.1 uncultured Sphingomonas sp.
ATACGGCCCTTGCGATCGACCACCTCGGCGCGGATCATCGCCACGTCGCGGCCCGACGCCTCGGGCATCCGCCGATCGGCCGTCAGCACGACCGCAGCAGCCGCGCCGACCGTCTCCCGGACGTCCCGCGCGGTGCGGCGGCCCCGGTCATAGCCGCGCGCCTCCAGCCGGCCCGGCGCATAGGGCACGGTCCAGCTGAGATGGCGGTTGCGGGGCATCGGCTTGCGGCCCAGCGAGCGGCCGTTGAGCAGCAGCTCCACCTCGGCGCAATTGCCATGGACCCACACCTCGATCGGCTGTCCCTCGCGTCCCGGCCACGTCCAGTGCGGCAGCAGGTGGACGAGCGGCTGGTCCGGCCGCCACCAGGCGCGGTAGTAGAAGAAGTTGTCCTTGGGGAAGCCGCAGGTGTCGAGCACGCCGAAATAGCTCGAGACGCTCGGCCAGGAGGGATAGGGCGTGGGCTCGCCGCGATAGTCGAAGCCGGTCCAGATGAAGCCGCCGGCAATGTCCGGGCGGTCGGCGACGATCGTCCACCATTCCTCGGCGGTCGAGGCCCACCACGGATGCTCCGTGTCATAGGCGCGCACGACATGCTTGACCGCGTCATTGGCATAGGCGCCGCGGGTCGACACGGTGCTGCCCGTTTCGGAGCCGTAGACCGGCACCTCGGGATGCACCGCCTTGAAGGCGGGGATCTTGTCGGTGCGATAGTTGAAGCCGACCGCGTCGACCACCTTGGCCGCGCCCAGGTCCCAGCTGTTGTCGAACGCGAAGGTGGTCGGGCGAGTGGGGTCGAGCTCGCGAACCAGGTCCTGCATCGCCTGCGTCACGCGCGCGCCGCGGGCGGTGCCCTGTTGCGGCTCCTCATTGCCCAGCGACCAGGCGATGACGGAGGGGTGGTTGCGGTCGCGGCGCAGGATGCGGGACAGCTCGTCCATCGCGGCTGGATCGCTGCTGTTGCGGCGCGCCTCCACGATCATCAACATGCCCTTGGCGTCGCACAGGTCCAGCAACGCCGCTGCCGGCGGGTTGTGGGCGCTCCGCCAGGCGTTGGAGCCCATTTCCTGCAACTGGTCGATCCGCCAGGCGTGGAGCGCGTCGGGGATGCCGGTGCCGACGCCGGCATGATCCTGATGGTTGCAGGTGCCCAGCAGCTTCACCGGCCGCCCGTTGAGCAGGAAGCCGCGCGCGCCGTCGAAACGGACCGAGCGGATGCCGAACGGCGTCTCGTATCGATCGGTCACGCGCCCGTCGACCAGCACGTCCGAACGCAGCCGGTACAGCTGCGGCGTTTCGACCGACCACAGCCGGGGGGCGGGGATGCGAGCCTGCGCGCCCGCCGTTACCGTCTCGCCGGCGGGCACGGTCAGCCGCGCATCGGGGAGGGTTGCCGCGACCCGGCCGTCGGGACCGAGGATCTGCTGACGAACTGTCGCGTCGACCGGCGTCGTGCGGTCGTTGCGGACCTCCAGCGTGATCTCGGCAAGGGCGCCGTCCGCGTCCGGCGCGGCGCGCACGACGCTGCCCCATTGCGGCACATGCACCGGGTCGGCGCGGACCAGATCGACATGGCGGTAGATGCCGGCGCCTTCGTAGAACCAGCCTTCGCCCAGCGACGCATCGACGCGCACGGTGATGACGTTGGCGCCCCCGTCATAATCGAGGAAGTCGCCGATCGGCACGGCGAAGGGGGCGTAGCCGCTTTCGTTGCGGCCGGCGATGTAGCCGTTCACGAACACGATGCAGTCGCGGAACACGCCGTCGAATTCGAGCCACAGGCGACGGTCGCGATCGGCGGCGCCGACCGTGATCGGCGTGCGATACCAGCCGATGCTGTTTTCGGGAAAGTCGCGGCCGATCGCCTTGAAGCCGTGCGCGGCCATGGCGTCTTCATTGTCCTTGGTCGCGGCCGTCGTCGGCTTCGCGAAGGGCAGATCCACCGCCCAGTCGTGCGGGACCATCACCACCTGCCAGCCGCTGTCGTCAAAGGCGGGGAGGGACGCATCGGCGGTGACCCCCGCCTTGGCATAGGTGCGCTGGTTGCGGCCGAAGCCGAAATCCTTCTCGACGGAGCCGGCATGACCGAGGTGGAACCGCCAGTCGGCCAGTCGCTCCGACCGGCGGGGCGACGCCCCGGCCTTTTCGCCAGCGAGGGGAGTGGCCGCATTCGCGCCGCCGCCGATGGCCGGGACGCTCGCGGCGCTGGCCACCGCGCCGAGAACGATCGCCTCGCGTCGAGAAATCTTCACTGCCACTCTCCCCTTCGCTGGCTCGGCCGTCGCTGTGCGAGATCATCACGACCACGGTCGGAGAAGCTTCGCACCCGACCGGGCGCCATTTGTCTTACAAAAGGTTGTAGCGGCCTTCCTTCTGGTCAGCAATGCCGTTCGCAGCCGACGCGCTACGCGGCGGGTTGGCGGGGCGGGAACGGATCGCTGATCGTGGCGCGACCCGCCTGGTCCAGCCGGCCAGCCAGACGACGGCGGAAAGGGCCGGTCGTCGCCGTCGCGGTGAGGGTCAGGTCGTACCAGCCATGGCTCGGCGCAAGCGACCAGCGATGCCGGCCCGCCGTCAGCAACACGGGAGCGCCGGTGCCGTCCGGTTCCGCCCGATGGAACGTCAGCGCCGACCCGGCCGCCAGAGCCGGAACGTCCAGGACCAGAGCATCGTCGGCCAGCCGCCATGACAGGTCGTGCCTCGCGTCCGCGCGGTTGCCGGCGAAATGGCGGTGGAAGCCGTTCGGGCCGAGTACCCACAGATCGTAATCGCCTGTCGGGCCGAACGGCCATATCCCCTCCAGCCACCCGCCGCCCGCGACCGTGTAGCGGCGCGGCGGGCGGGAAAGGTCGGTGCGGTCATAGACGTGGAACACCGCGCCTGCCTGCCCCGCGACGACGAAGCGCAGGCAAATGCCGTCGGGCCTGAGCGTGTCGGTCACCTCCAGCCGGTAAGGCAGTGGGCGCGAGCGGCGGACGCCCGGCTCCTGCCACATGACGCCAGCCTCTACCGGCGCGAGAGGGCTGACCTGATGCCGCAGCGCCGCCGCGCGCGCGGCATCAGGGCGCGGGTCGGGCAGGGGCGCGAAGGGCTGGGGGTCGGGCGCGGCGAAGTCGAAGGCGGAGGTCAGGTCGCCGCACACCGTCCGTCGCCAGGGCGAGATGTTCGGCTCGTGGAACCCGAAGCGCCGTTCGAGGAAGCGGATCACCGAGGTGTGGTCGAGCACCTCGGAATCGACCCAGCCGCCGCGGCTCCAGGGCGACACCACGTACATCGGCACGCGGGGTCCGAGGCCATAGGACCGTCCGCGATAGGCGGGCAGGTCGGCGGCCGCGTCGCCGCCGCTGGGGCGCAGATGATACTCGCCGGTCAGCGCGACCGTGGAGCCGCCGTGCAGCGCGCCATCGGCGTCGCGCGACGGAGGCGCGGGCGGCGGGACATGATCGAAGAAACCGTCATTCTCGTCGAACATCACGAACAGCGCGGTGCGCGCCCAGACGGCGGGGTCGGCGGTCAGCGCGTCGAGCACCTCGGCGGTATAGGCGGCGCCCTGGGCGGGGCTGGACGGGCCGGGATGCTCGCTGCCCGCGGCGGTGGCGACGATGTAGCTCACCTGCGGCAGTGTGCCGGCGATCACGTCCGCGCGCAGCCGGTCGAGGCCGCGCGTCGTCAGCGCCCGTTCCTTCAGGGCCGCCGGACCATCGCCGCGATGAGCGGCGCGAAAGGCGGCGAACCCGACCAGGGGATTGTCGGTGAAATTGTCCGCCATGTCCTGATAGATGCGCCAGTTGACCCCGGCCGCCTCCAGCCGCTCGACGGTGGTGGTCCAGCGATAAGGGTCGGCCGCGCCGCCGTTTTCCGGGAAGCTGTCGTGCGAATTGCCGATCGCCGGCCCGCCGCGCGTGCCGCCGGGATCGTTGGTGCCGCTCCACAGGAACAGGCGGTTGCTGTTGGTGCCGGTCTGGATCGCGCAGTGATAGGCGTCGCAGACCGTGAAGGTCTCCGCGAGCGCGAACTGGAAGGGAATGTCCTCGCGCCGGTAATGGCCCATGGCGCGCTGCGACTTGGCTTCGGGCCAATGGGCCATGCGCCCCTCGTCCCAGGCGGCCTGCGCGTCGGGCCAGCCATGGGGCGTTCCCTCCATCCGCATCAGGTCGAAATCGCGGCGGGTGGCGAGGTGGAAGGGGGAAACGAGCCGGGGGCCGCCCGCCGCCGTGCGGTCCAGTTGCTGCCAGACCGTACGAGGCGCCGCCTCTCCGGAAGCGGGAGCGAGGGGGAGGGGATGGCGGTCGGCAAAACCGCGCACGCCGCGAAGCGTGCCGAAATAATGATCGAAGCCGCGATTTTCCTGCATCAGGATGACGATGTGCTCCACATCCTTGATCGTGCCGGTCCGCACGTCGGGCGCGATCACCGCGGCGCGGGCGATGGCGGGCGGCAGGGCGGCGAGGGCGGTCGCGCCGAGGCCGGTGAGCAGCGAACGGCGGGAAAGGTCGGTCATGTGGACTCCGGACGGGTGCGCCGGCGATCATGCCGACGCACCCGCGTGCGTTACCTGAGATCCTGTCCGTCTTCGGACAACCTCAGAAGTCGAACGTCAGCGAAGCGGTGACGGTACGCGGCGCGCCGAGGAAGCCCGACCCGCCATCGGCGCCGGCCAGATAGCGCTCATTGGTCAGGTTGGTGCCCTGCACGGTCAGCGACGCGCCCTTCAGCACGTCCGCCACCGCGCCGAGGTCGACGCCGGCATAGGCGCTGACCAGCGTGAAGTTCGGCGCCACCTGCGTGCCGCGCGTATCGACGAAGCGGTCGCCGACGAACTTGGTCGCCACGCCCGCCTTGAAGATCGACCGCTTGTAGTCGGCCGACAGCACCCACATGGTGCGGGGCGAGTTGATGACCTGGCTGCCCGGATCGATGCCGACATCGTCGTCCTGCTTGGGATCGCCGGTGCCGATGTAGACGGCGTGGTTGTAGGTGTAGCTGCCCGACAGCATCAGCCCGGCCGGCAGGCGATAGGCGAGTGCGGCCTCGATGCCGCGGCTCTTGATGCCGCCGATGTTGAGGTAGACGCTGTCCTGCTGTTCCAGATAGTCGATGCCGGTGACGAGGTTCGACGAGATCGAAACGATGTGGTTGTCGAACTTGATGTCGTAGGCGGTCAGCGACGCCTGGATGCGGCCGGTGCTGTAGCGGGCGCCGATCTCGATATTGTCGGCGGTTTCCGGCTTGATCCGATCGACCACCTCGCGCGGCTCGCCCAGCGGGCCGCCGCCGATTGCGGCGAAATTCTGCGAGAAGCCGCCGAACAGCTCAAGACCCGCGACCGGCGCCTGATAGGTGACGCCCGCCGAAACCAGCGGGTCGGAGTGGGAGGTCAGCGCGGTGCGCGCGCGATCGTTCAGCAGTTCCTGCCGGACCTGATGCAGGAAGAACTGCTTCACCCCGACGCGCGCGGTGAGCGGGCCGTAGGTCAGCGCGTCCTCCGCGTAATACATCGCCTCGTCGGTATCGTAATCGGTGCTGAACTGCTTGTAATAGGGCTGCGCGTCGAAGGCGATGCCGAGCCGCGGGTTGGTGAGCTTGTGCCAGTCGCGGACCTGGTTGGCGCGCGCCCGCTCGTACCAGAAGCCGCCGCGCAGCAGGTTGCTGAAGCCGCCGAAGTCATGCTTCCAGTCGGCGTCGACGGTCCAGCCGAAGCGGTCGTTGATGTAATGGGTGTGGCGATAGGACTGCACCGGCGTGGCATCGGCGGCGTAGCAGGATGGCGAGTAGACGGCCGGGATGCCGGCGGTTCCCTGACAGCCGGCGGTCAGCGGGGCGGTCGCGCCGGTCGGCGTCACGAAATAGATCATGCCGAGCGCGCTGCCGCCGATCACGGTCGGACCGCCCAGGAACTCGCTCTGCGGGCGGCCGGCGCCGTCGTTGCGGACGTCGACCAGGTAAGGCGGGATCCAGTCTCCGCGCCCGCGCATCCGGTGACCATAGCCGGCGAGCTGCACCTTGACCTCGTCAAGCTCCGCATTCGCCTTCAGATAGCCGAACAGGTTGCGGCGTAGCGCGCGCGAGCCCGCTCGATAGCCCTGGTCGATATAGGGGATGCCGGTCAGCACGTCGGTATAGGCGTCATGCTCCGGGTCGTTGCGGAACTGCGCGACCGAGACCGAGCCGAATTCCGCCTCGTCGGCATCGTCATAGGAGACGAAGCCGGTCAGGTTGACGTCCGCGACGCGGCTGACCAGCTTGGCGTCGATATGGTCGCGCCGGGTCTTGCCCGCGCCGCCGATCCAGTCGCGAACGCGTGAGGTGGAGCCGCTGACATAGGCGCGGGTATCGGGCGCGAACTCGCCCGTGTCGGCGCGGACGTAGAATTTGCGCGCGCCGAAATCGCCGCCCGCCGCCGAGAAGCGCAGCCGCGAGTCGGCCAGCGGGGAGGAGGTGATGTAGTCGAGCGTGCCGCCCAGCGCCTCGTTGGAGCGCGACGAGATGTCGGCGGTGCCCTGCGACACGACCACCGTTTCCAGGTCGAGCACGTCGATATAGCGGTTGGCGCGCGAGCCGCCGCCATAGCCCGACCCGCCATTGGGCAGGCCGTCGATCGTCGTGCCGATCTGGCTGCCGCCGCCACCGCCGCTGCTGAAGCCGCGGATGCTTATCGAGGTGGCCCAGTCGGACGAACCGAACGCGTCGCCCTCCGACACGAACACGCCGGGAAGCTCGTTGATGACGTCGTTGACGCTCGACAGGGCGGACTGGCGGTCGATCATCGCTTCGGTCACGCGCGTGTTGGCGAAGGAGGTCGCCTGGCCGAGAACGACGATGTCATTGCCGCGACCGTCGCCGTCCGTTGACGTCGCAGGACCGGGCTGTGCCGTGTCGGCGCTGGCGATCTGCACCTGGGCCTGAGTTTGAGTTTGGATTTGAGCTTGGGCGTGCGTCGTCCCTGCCGCGATCGCAACGATCGCGGCACCAATCATCCACTTGGTCATATGTCTCCCCCGGGCGGCTCGCGCCCCGTCCCACTCGCACCGGGTGCCCCGGCGTCGGCCGCGCCCTACCGAGAGGCAATGACAGCCATGTGACGAAATGTGGCTGGGTGAAATTGAGTGCGGGGGCATGGCGGGCGGCGCCAGAAGAAACGCGGCGGGCTGGAACGAGAGGAATTCCCGGCCGGTTGTACCCATGGTGCATAGCTTCGAAATTCTTCTCGTGCTGGTCTCGGCGTCCGTCGCGTTGGCCTATCTCGCCCAGCGGCTGCGGGTGCCGCTGGCGGTGTCGCTGATCTTCGGCGGCATCGCGCTGGCTTTCGTTCCCGGCATCGGCACGGTGGAGCTGGAGCCCGACCTGGCGCTGGCGCTGTTCCTGCCCCCGCTTCTCCAGGCGAGCGCGTATCGGACCGACTGGCCCGCGTTCCGATCCAGTCTCCGCCCCATCCTGTTGCTGGCGATCGGGGCGGTGTTCTTCACCGCGGGCGCGGTGGCGGTGGTCACGAAGCTGCTGGTACCGGGCCTGCCATGGTGGGCGGCAATCGCGCTGGGGGCGATTGTGGCGCCGCCCGACGCCGTTGCCGCCGCGGCGGTGCTGAAGCAGGTGAAGCTGCCCAAGCGGCTGGTCACCGTGCTGGAGGGCGAGAGCCTGATCAACGACGCGTCGTCGCTGGTGCTGTACCGGCTGGCGGTGGCCGCGACGGTGGCGGGCGGCGTCAGCCTGGGCGCGGG
>CAKTFL010000094.1 GCA_934555855.1 uncultured Sphingomonas sp.
GGCAACACGGCCCCGATCGTAACCGCAAGGGCGGCCGGCGCGATCCGCATCGCCGCCGATCGGATCGCGACCGAAGAAAAGGGGGCAGTGTGGTCCACCGCCCCGAAAGCCAGCTCGACCGGCATGTCCCCGCTTACCGGCGGTTCGGCTGAACGCGGGGCGTGGGTTCGACGCGCTCGGTGCGGCCGGGCGCCTGGACCTCGTGGTACGCGACCGGCGCGGGGCGTAGGTCATGGTCGGGCACTTCACCGGCTGCAAGGTCGGCGGAGACCTTGGTCTTGGTCGCGGCCATCGAGAAGATGCCGTAGACGACCTTCGCGATCACGTCGAAGATCGTGTAGAGCGCCGCGGTCGCGGTCGCATCGATCGCCTTGGTGCCTTCCGAGCCGAGCAGGAAGATCACCGGATAGGCGAACCACACCACCGACAGGATGGTGGCGTTGGTCTTGAACAGCTTGGCCGCGCGTGGACCCGATTTCTCGGACTCGACGCGCATCGGACCCCAAAGGCCAATATAGATGAACAGGAACGCGCCCGAGCTGATGAGATACCACGCCCACTTCGCCGACGAGCCGGTCGGGCTGAAGCCGGCGACGACGCCGGTCGCGATCATGTAGAAGTCGGTGAACACCAAGCCCAGCAGCAGCGCCCACCGGCGGAACGGCGAGTGCAGCGCGGTCAGGCACAGACCAGTGAGCAGCATCGGCGTGGTGATTGCCCAGTCCGCGTAGCGGGCGACGTAGAAGTCGCGCCCATCGGCGAGAAGGATCGAACCCTGGCCCAGCGCCATGGCGAGGTAGGAGGCCGTGGCCGTCAACGTGACGAACAGGTGCAGGAGGTAGTGGTTTTCCTCATCTCGAGTCCGCCGGTTCCACCCCATGACGAGCAGGACCGCAGATCCCGCGGCCATGGCGACGAAGCCGAACCATAGCCAGTCGGATGTGGTCATTTGGCGATCCTTGCTACTGCATGAACAGCTGCAACGATCATCTCTCGCAAAAGACCAAGTTTTTGTGAGTTTCAACTACTTACTGATATATATCAGGCTGTCGGAAGTTCACACGGTTTGCGAGTGCCCGGCAGGCGTAAGCTGGCTTCCTACTGCCGTGATCTTTGGCCAGGGTACGGGCTTTCGCCCTTCTATGATCTAGGGTTTTGCGCGGCAGCGCCTCGGCTGATCCAGTTCCTTTTTCAACCCACCGCGCAGTGGTGCGGCGGCACAGCCGTGCTGTCGATCATCTCGGCGCTGGCGGCGCGCTCGCCTACCTCGGCCTGCGTTTCCGCACAGTGTCGAATAACCTGTCGGCGTTTTATCAACTGCGGAGACCCAGGAACGGTCGTTCAGCCCCGCAATTCCGGTGCCCGAAAGCGCTCATCCGTCCATCTGGAAATGCTCCTCACATTTCAGCAGTAGTGTCGGGCGATCTTGGCTGCCGCCCCGAACATCGCATAGCTATTCTACTTGTCCGCCACGCGCCGGTCTGTTGCACTGGGTCATGGACCAGAATTCGGCTTCCGGCGGCCAGAGCATGGTGACGAACGATGAAGAGCCGATGCGGTCGCTGACTCGTGATCCTGCTGCAACGATGCCGGCCATAATGATCGTTCGACGGAGACCCGCAGCTTTGCCCCACCACGCAGGTGGTGGAATGCCGTGCGCCCCACGGCTCAACGGTGGGCGCACCACCGACTCAAGGAGCACAGCACGAACGAAAAAAGAACGCGCCGCTCTTTGAACGGCTACAAAGGAGTAACCATATAGCGGACAGCGCCCGGACGACGACGTGGGCGGTCGAACCGGCCGTTGGAGTGGCAGCGCACCGCCAACTGGGCGCCGGACCAGCTCCGCAAGCGCGGCGAGGCGGAGGAGGAGGTCCGTGCCAGGTCCATCCTGATCATCGGATGCGGGGCGCTGGGAGCCGCCGTGGCCGAGAACCTGCTACGCATGGGCGTAACCCGCATGGCGCTTCTCGACGCGGACGTCTTCCATGTCGGGACCCTGAGCCGGCACGTGCTCACCATGGCGGACGCCGGGCGCGGCAAGGCCGAACGCCTCGCCCGCCGCTTGAACATGGCGGCGCCCGACGCGGACGTCGTCGCCCTGCCCCTCAGCTTCCCGCCTACGAAGCCGGCCGAGGTCGCCACCTTGAAGGGCGGGGACGTGGTGGTGGACTGCACCGCGTCGGATGCCGTCCTGCGCAACATGGCGGATTTCGCCTGGGGAACGGAACGGACCTTCGTCAGCCTGGCGATGACCTGGCGGGCGAAGGGCCTGTTCGCCTACACCGCATCGGAGACCGGCTTCCCGGCGATCGACGCAATGGAGCGGTTCGCAGCCGCGTCGTCATTGCCGGATGGGGAACTCGTCGCCAGATGGAGGGCTGGCACCCCGTCTTCCCCGCGACGGCCGACGACGTGAACCTGTGGGCCGCGATAGGGTCGAAGTTCGTGCGGCGCGCCATCGTCGAGCGCCGCAAGACAGCGTCCCTCTACCTGCAGCGGGAGGACGGAAGCGTTGACTGCACAGACGCCTAAGCCGATCGAGTTCACCGAGTGTGGAGCGGCCGGAGCGTCTATCTGGCTTTCGCCCCGTGCAGTCGCCGCCATGGTGCAGGATGCAACGGAGGCGGGCCGCCGAGAGACCGGTGGCATTCTCATCGGACGCTACGGGCCCGAGCCCTGGAGCGCGGACATCGTAGAGGCTACGCCAAAGCCGAAGGGCTCGCGGTCAGGCTGGTTCTGGTTTCAGCGGTCCAGCTCGGGTTTGGCCGAACTCCTGGAGGCCCGTTGGGCCGCGGGCTTCCACTATCTCGGCGAGTGGCACTTCCATCCAGGAGGAGCCCCGGTCCCTAGCGGTCCCGACATCCGCGCGATGCAGAAGATCGCGAACGACGAGGCCTACCGGTGCTCGTCACCCATACTCGTCATCCTGGGCGGTCGGCCGCGAACTGGCTGGTCCATCTCCGCAACACTGTTCCGAGACGGGCACGAGGTGAGCCTCAACATGCGCCCGATCCGTTGAATGCCCTCGCCCCTTGCGCATAGTGACATGAAATGTCGACTGCTCCCTCCAACATGGGCCTGTCGGTGATGCGGAGAGCAATCCTATTCACGTCGGGCGCCCGGAAGCCGACGCTGACAGTCGCACGCACGAACAACGTCTTCGGCGCGGGCGAGACGCTGCACCTGAACCAACGGCCGAGATCGCTACAGCAGCGCTCCGAAGCTGCCAGTCCGCTCTCCCCCGCTCGGAACGGACGGACTTATTTCTGCACAGCATACCCGCCGAGACGCAGATTATGCCGCGAGCCATTAAGAAACGGTACGGCACCTACCTAGACGGAAGCGCAGCTACTGCGCGCCTCTCTGTCGGCAATGCATTCTAGGTCACCGAAAACGAAGTGGTGCAACAACTCCGAAAGGTCATTAGCGCCCACTAATGGAACAGCGGGCGGTGTTAGCCGCGCGACAGCTTCTTACGCCCAGGCATGCCGGTTCCAGCTGCCTTGGTCGTGTGCGCTTCGTCAGGCCCCACAAATCTCTCGCTCGCGGCGTCCGCTTCAGCGTGCAAAAACTGAATCAAGGATCGCCCCCGCGCGGTCTGGGCGATGTCTTCGTGAGCTACAAGCCAATAGGATCGCCTGAGCACGATCGCCTCTGGCCTTACTGGCACCAGATCCGAACAGGACGCTGCTATGAAGCGGGGGAGAACACATAGGCCATAGCCCTGACGAACCATCTCGAGCTGGACCTGGATGCTGCTACTCTGAAGACGCGGCCGAATGCGAAGTCCGATCTCATCCAGATAGTTCAACTCCCGAACGAAGATGAGGTCATCGATATAGCCGGTAAATGGGTGATTTTTCAGGTCATCCCGCCCAAGTATCTGACGCGCGCGATTGAGATAACTGCGTGACCCGTAAACGTGGAGGACATAATCGGTGAGGCGCGTGATATGGAAGCGACCCTGTGCCGGTGGCTGGAGCGTGATCGCGATGTCAGCCTCGCGTCGGGACAGTGCCATCAGCTGCTGCAGGGTAATGAACTCAATCGATAAGTCGGGGTGCGCAGCACTAAAATCCGCTAAATGCCGGGCGAGAAAGAAGTTTCCGATCCCCTCCAGCGCACTGATCCTGAGCGCACCCGATAACGATGACTGACCATCGCTCAGTTCGGCACTCGCGCGGTTGGCCTCGGTCTCGATGGTCTGCGCCGAAACCAGCAAACGCTCTCCGGTCAATGTCAGGCTATACCCGCGTGCGTTACGCTGGAAGAGCTTAACCCCGAGCGACTGTTCCAGCCCCTCGAGCCGGCGAATGACGGTCGCATGGTCGACTGACAGGGTCCGCGCCGCGCCCGACACGCTGCCGGTGCGTGACACGGCAAGCAGGTATCGCAAATCGTCCCAGTTGAAGCGCTGCACGTCCCCTCCCTCGGTATCTGCGCACGATCGCGGTGCGCAACTTTCCTCTTTCGTGCGCAGATTAGGCCTCTACGATTGGGCTACAAAGCGAAAAGCTGAAGAGGGGATGTCATGGAAATCGACCGCCGCCAGTTTGCGGGCCTGTCGACAGCGGCAACGATGGTAGGCCTGTCCTCCGTCTCCCGGGCTGCCCGCGCGGCTGGCACCGCCAATGTTCCATGGCATCAGCGGGTCAAGCGCGTCCTCCACCTCAACTTCAATGAGCGCGATCCGCTCGACATGGATGTTGAAGCATATGCCGACTTGCTGGCGGCGGCGAAGGCGCAGGTTACGTTCCTCAGCGTCACCGGTTCCGTTTCTTTCTATCCTTCAGCGGTGCCGGATTTTTATCCGGCTGCCGGACTGAACGGCCGGGACCTGTTTGGCGAGTGCGTCAGCGCGCTTCGCAAGCGGAACATCCGGGTCGTCGGCCGCTTCAGCCCCGATATCGTTCAGCTTCGTGCGGCCGAAAAGCATCCGGACTGGTTCCGCCGCGACAAGGACGGCCAGATCGCGCGCGAGGGAGCCGGCGGCGGGGTGCTTCCGCCCAATTATGGCGAAACCTGCCAGTTCACTGCCTATTACGATCAACAAATCCCTGCGATCATGCGCGAGCTTGTCACGCGCTACGATGTGGACGGTCTATATACGAACGGCTGGCCCAACACGAACATTCGCAAATGCTACTGCCAGGCCTGCCGCAAGATCGCCGATCCAGACACGCAGGCCTATATCGACGCTTATCAGAAGCGTGCGATCGACATCTGGAATCTTTACACCGGCATCGCCAAGCAGGGACGCAGCGACCGGTTCTACACCGGCAATCTGACGGGCGGCTTGAAGGGCGGGCAACTCGACCTAACGGCGATGACCCGGACCGCCGAGGTGTTCCTGGCCGACAACCAAAACCGGGGACCGGGCCTGCCAGTGTGGGACTCGGCCCAGCAGGCGCGACTGGGGCATGACATCATGGGCAAGCGCCCGGTCTTCAACCTGACCGGCGGCTGGGCACGAGGCAACAATATCTGGTGGCGTAACGCAACCGCCAATGAGGCTGAAATCAGGAGCCGCATGGCCCAGACCATGGCTGCGGGCGGCGCGGTTCACTTTCATTGGCTAGGCGATCATCAGGGCTTCAACGAGGATCGCCGCTGGCAGACGATCGCGCGCGAAACGCTGTCCTGGCAAGCGAGCAACGACAGGCACTTCCACGTTGTCCGCTCGCTGCACCGCGTCGCCATGATTGTCTCGCCGCTCACCAATCGCGTCTATTCGCGACCGGACGGGAGCGACGCGCTCGACTCCGTCCAAGGCCTGTATGCGATCCTGCTCGAAGCGCGCATTCCGTTCGACCTGCTGACGGCGGAGAACCTCACGCGAGAAAAACTCGCGCAATATTCGGCGGTCCTGCTCGCGAACGTTGCGATCCTGACGGACGCGCAGCTCGGGCTGATCAGCGACTTCGTCGACAAGGGCGGCTCGATGATGACGAGCTTCGAAACCGGCCTTTATGGCGTCGATGGCAAGGCGCGTGCGGACTTCGCCTTCGGGCGGCTGTTCGGGATGAAGCGCACAGGTGATCGCGCCGAAAGCCACAAGCCGCTGCCGGGGAACACGACGCCATATCCGGCCACCTTTGCGCACCTTCAGCGGATCGAGCGCCAGCATCCGATTCTGAGCGAGTTCAAGGACACCAACTGGATCCTTGGCCCCAACTGGTCGGTCCCCGTCACGGCCGAAGGGGCTCCGGTGCTGACCCTGATCGACCCCTACCCCATCTACCCGACCGAGCAGACCTACAGCCGTGAGCCGCATACGAAAAAGCCGGCGCTGGTGCTGCGGGAGCGAGGTCGTTCGCGGCTGGCGCATCTGACGGGCGACAACGAGGGGACGTACTGGCGCACCGGCGGCGACGATCTCGCTCGGCTGGTGGCCAATACTGTGCGCTGGGTCGCGCGGGACGAGGTGGGCGTGCAGGTCGATGGCGATGGGCTGATCGAGATCTTCGGGTGGCAGACCGAGCCTGGCTACGCCGTGCATTTGGTCAACTACACCAACCCCAACGCATACGCGAACACGTTCCGGAAGCTGTATCCGATCGGCGCCCAGACCGTTCGCATGACAGTTCCGGCCGACAAGCGGATTCGCCGCGCAACCCTTCTGCGCGCCGGCACGGAGTTACCGTTCCAACAGGACGGCCGGAGCGTCAGCTTCACGGTTCCGGGCCTGGTCGAACACGAGGTTGCCGCTTTCGAGACCTGACCCGCAACACGCGCGGGAGCAAACCAAAGAAGAGAAACAAGGAGAGGACAAATGAACAGGGTCTCCCTGATCGGCACCAGCTTGCTTGCTGTTGCCGCAGCTTTCGCCGCGACCAGCGCCGGGGCGCAGACGCAATCCGTCACGTCAGGCCAGCCCGCGCCGACCCCGGCGCCAGCCGCCACGGAGACGGCCACCCCGCCCGCCGCCGGGAACACCGTTCCGCAGGATGCGCCGTCACAAGATGCGAGCGGGACGTTGCAGGACACCAACGCCGAAGCTGCCAGCAGCGCTGAGCCTGCCGCTCAGGGAGACGTGGTGGTTACCGGATCGCGCCTTGCCCGCGGCTTTTCGACGCCAACCCCTGTCACCGCGGTCAGCGCAGACCAGCTTGCGGCCACCGCGCCCAATAACATCGCCGAGGCCGTCAGCAACCTGCCCGCCTTTGCGAACTCGGCCAACGCGAACCGGACCACTGGCGGGTCGCCCGCCGGAACCGCCGGGCAGAGCATCCTGAACCTGCGAAGCCTTGGCACCCAGCGCAACCTCATTCTACTTGATGGCCAGCGCGTGATCGCTTCGAACGCCGCTGGCGGAGTGGACATCAACCGCCTGCCGCAATCGCTGATCCGTAGCGTGGAGGTGGTCACCGGCGGCGCCTCTGCCGCTTACGGCTCCGATGCTGTTTCCGGCGTCGTCAACTTCATACTCGATACCCGCTTCACGGGTGTGAAAGCATCGGTGCAAAGCGGCGTTTCCACCTACGGCGACACGCCCTCAGTGCTCGCCAGTGCTAGCTGGGGCGGCTCGTTCGCCGATGATCGCCTACATGTCGTCCTGAATGGCGAGGTATTCCACCAGAAGGCG
>CAKTFL010000095.1 GCA_934555855.1 uncultured Sphingomonas sp.
CCGGTTCCTCATGATCGGGGCTGTAGACGTTGTCGCGGTACTTCTGCAGCTGGCCGCCCCAGATGCCGCCGAAATACATGTAGGTCCTGCCGTCTCCGTCGGTAAATACGGCCGGATCCATGGAAAAGCTGCCGGGGATATAGTTCGGCTCTGCTTTGAACGGCCCAGTCGGGCTCTTAGACGTGGCGACGCCGATATGGAACTGACCCAGGCCGTGCTTGTCCTTAGTCTTGTCGCGCGCGGGGAAGTAAAGGAAGTAGGTGCCGTCCTTATAGGCCGCGTCGGGCGCCCACATCTGCTTGGATGCCCAGGGGACGTCCTTGACGTCCAGAGCCACCGGGCCGACCGTAACGGGGCCGTCGATCCGGTTCATGCTGAGCACGCGATAGTCGCGCATGGCGTATTGGTTGCCGAGATCGTCGTCCGGGGTGCCCGCATCAACGTCGTGGCTGGGGTAAACGTAGATCTTGCCGTCGAAGACGTGCGCCGATGGGTCGGCAGTGTAGATCGACGTGACCAGCGGCTGCGACAGATAATGCTTGCCGTCGGGCGAAGCAGGATTCGCCTCGGCGGCCTGCGCCGCCTGATTGTTGCCGGCATCCTGCCCGTTGCCGCTGCCGCTGTGCTCCGTCGAACATGCAGCAAGTGCCAGCGATGCCGTCGCCAGAGCCAGAGCCGACCTGTTAAACCCCTTCATGATCTTCCTCTCCTGAACGGCCCTTGGCCGATTCCTATCTAGCGCTAACCGATGCACGGGCGGGGTGAAATGCCCTTGCGAACAGGATGAAACGCGCTGTCACCAGTTCCACAGGGTGCCGTCCTCCAGCCGGTTCACGGGGAGGTAGGCGCGCTTGTATTCGTACTTGCCCGCCAGCACCTCGTCGATGTCGACGCCCAGCCCCGGCTTGTCGCCCGGATGCATGTAACCGTCCTCGAAACGATAGGCGTGCGGGAAGACGGCGTCCGTCTCCTCCGTATGCGGCATCAGCTCCTGGATGCCGAAGTTCGAGACCGACAGGCCGAAGTGCAGCGCCGCCGCCATGGTGACCGGCGACAGGTCGGTCGCGCCGTGGCAGCCGGTGCGGACCTGGTACAGGTCGGCAAGCGCGGCGATGCGGCGCAGATGCGTGATGCCGCCGGCATGGACGACAGTGGCGCGAATATAGTCGATCAGCTGTTCCTCGATCAGCTGCTTGGCATCCCAGACCGAGTTGAAGATTTCGCCGACCGCAATCGGCGCCGTCGTGTGCTGGCGGATCAGGCGGAAGGCAGCCTGGTTTTCGGCCGGGGTCGGGTCCTCAAGCCAGAAGGGGCGATAGGGCTCCAGGTCCTTGCCCAGCCGGCCTGCCTCGATCGGGGTCAGCCGGTGGTGAATGTCGTGAAGCAGGTGCACGTCCCAGCCCAGCGCGTCCCGCCCTGCCTCGAACAGCGCCGGAACCGAGCGGAGGTATTTGGACGTCGACCACAGGCTTTCGGACGGCAGCGCCGCGTCGGCTGGCTCATAGCGCTGGCCATGCTTGGCGACACCGTAGGTCGAGGCAAGGCCGGGAACTCCCGATTGCAGCCGGATCGCCTTATAACCGGCTTCCGCATGGCGGCGTGCGTCGTCCAGCGTTTCCTCGATGTCGCGACCGTTGGCATGACCGTACACCATGCACCCGTCACGGGCAGCGCCGCCGAGCAGCTGATAGACAGGCAGGTTCGCGACCTTGCCCTTGATATCCCACAGCGCGGTATCGACCGCCGCGATCGCGCTCATCGTCACGGCGCCGCGCCGCCAGTACGCGCCCTTGTAGAGGTATTGCCAGATATCCTCGATCCGGTGCGCGTCGCGCCCGATCAGGCAGGGGACGACATGATCCTGGAGGTAGCTCGCCACCGCGAGTTCGCGACCGTTGAGTGTCGCGTCGCCCAGCCCGTACACCCCCTCGTCCGTGTCGATCTTCAGCGTGACGAAGTTGCGTCCGGGGCAGGTGACGATGACGCGGGCGGCAGTGATCCTGGCGGACGCGCAATTGACCGAAAGCCGGCCCTGCTCACAGCCGCCAATGTCGCCCGCGCTCCGCTGCAACGCGCTCAATGGAAAGCACCTCTCCATGCCGAGCATTCCTGAGTCGGCTTTATATTCGGTCGAGACTGTCAGGCTATCGACCTCCCTGTCAAGCAACTCCGAAACCTCGGAGACCGTCCCTGCCAGGCAATTCCGATGAACGGCTTTACACTATCAATTCTCAAGCTCATACAAAGTAAACCCTAGGCGTGCCGCAAGAGCAGTGCTGGGGTCAGGCCTTAATGGGCCAGCATTGGGAGAGGGTGCATGACGGGAACACCTAAGGTTTCTGCGTTGGCTCTTTGCGTGGCGCTCGTCAGCGCCGGGCCAGCATCCGGGCAAGCGCAACCGCCACAAGAGTTACCCCCAGCTCCCGACAGGCTACCGCAACTGGAGGAGGGGCAGGGAACCACAGATACCGCAGCGAGCAATGCCGCGGCCCAAGACGCCACTTCGGCGGAGGGCGGCGCGTCGGAGAACGAGATTGTCGTCACAGGTTTTCGGGGCAGCCTCAACAGTGCCTTGGCCCTGAAGAAGCGGGAAGTCGCAGTCGTCGACTCGATCCTGGCCGAGGATGTAGGCAAGTTTCCCGATGCTAACCTTGCGGAGTCGATGCAACGTATTCCCGGTGTCGCGCTGCAACGCGGCGACGGCGGCGAGGGGCGGCGGATCACCGTACGCGGCCTTCCACCCCTGTTCACGCGCGTACTTGTGGGCGGAATGGAGGCGAACTCGCAGGTCGCTCAGAGCGACATCAACAATACCGGTGGCGGCAGCAGCCGGAGCCGCGCCTTCGACTTTAGTGCATACCCGTCCGAAATCTTCAGTGCCCTGACCGTCCGCAAGAGCGTGAGCCCGGAAACACAGGAAGGCTCATTGGGCGCGACGGTTGAATTGAGGGCTCCGCGTCCTTTCGACTATAATGACCATTTCGTCATGAGCGCCTCGGCAAAGGTGACGTACAGCGACCTGAGAGATCGAGCGGGGCCGCGTTTGGCGGGCCTTGTATCGAAAAAATTCGCCGACGACACGTTGGGTATCCTTGTCGGCGCGGCGTGGACGAAACGCCAGACCCGCGACGAGGGATATGCACCGTCCAACATCGTCGCAGCCAACGCGGATCAGGGTTTTTGCAGCCCGATCGGTGTCACGCCCCAAAACCCGGCCGCCTCTGTCCGGAACGGCACGGACGCGCTGAATTGCAGCAACGGCGTGCCGCGCACCGCCAATCTGGGCGCTTATAATCTCATCAACAGTCCCAACGTCTTTCATCCGCGCCTGCCGCGGTATGAGCGGAGCGACCAGGATTATACCCGGCTGGGCGTTACAGGATCCCTTCAATGGCATCCGAGCGATCGCACCGACATTGTCCTGGACGGCATTTACACGAAATTCAACGTGAAGCGTGAGGACTTCTATCTGATGAACCTTTCCTTCGGGCGAGGTGTCACGGCCAGAGGGAAGCCTGACGTTTCGGTCGTGGATGCCGAGGTCGATCCGCTGGGATCACTGGTCTACGGCGTGTTCAACGGCGTCGATGTGGTCAGCCAGGCTTATCAGAACGATTATACGACGGACCTGAAGCAGGGCACGATCAACTTTAAACACGAGTATAGCGACACCTTCCAGCTTTATGGTCAGATTGGCCTGAACGAGTCACGTCTCCGTGAGCCGCTGCGCGTCAACGTCATCAGCTATGCCAACAACGTGAACGGCTTCACCTACGACATCCGGAACTCCGACTTCGCGTTGATCGACTTTGGCTTCGACATCGCCGACCCGAGCAACTTTGTCTATGCACCGAACACGGCGGCCGACGGTACGATTACCAGCCAGGCTACTGCCAATCGGGGTGGGGCGACCAGTAGAAGCAAGCTGGCCGAGGTGAATGCGCTTTGGTCACCCCTGAACTGGCTTAAACTTCGCGTGGGGGCTCAGGCGCGTCGCAACAGTTTCACGGCCTACAACGAGCAGCGCAACGCCAACACCAACCCGGCGCTGCCTTCAGGTGTGACGCTTGCCTCAATCTCCCGCATCGTCGACGGCTTCGGCAAGGGCCTGCGGGACGGCTTGCCGACAGCCTGGGCCGCTATCGACTGGCAGAAGTTCGCGACCACCTTCGACTTCTTCAACAATCCGGCCTTTGCCTTTTTCGGCCCGAGTGCCGGCCAGGCGCTCGGCGACAATTATTCCGTGAGGGAGACCGTCAAGGCTGGTTACGCGCAACTCGAACTCGATCGCGATGTCGGACCCGTTCGGCTCCGCGGCAACGCCGGCGTACGCTATGTCCGGACCGATCAGCGCTCGTTCGGCTATGTGTCGGGTGTCGGCGTCGTGCCGGTCACCATCAACCGTCATTATGACGACTGGTTGCCGTCGATGAACCTGGCGGCAGACGTTACGGATAGGCTGACGCTTCGTCTCGCTGCCGCCAAGGTTCTGGCAAGGCCGGATCTGCCCGAACTGTCCCCCGGCACCAGCATCCAGCCGAACGTGCGGACGGCGTCCGTCGGCAATCCTTTCCTTGAGCCAACCCGGGCCAAGACGCTTGACCTTTCCGCCGAATGGTATTTCCAGCCCGGAAGCTTGCTGGCGGTGAGCTACTTCTACAAGGATATCGACAGCTACACCCAGGCAATCACACGCTCGATACCCTTTTCCGAAACCGGCTTTCCGAGCAGTCTTCTGGCCGGCCAGCCCGTAGGCCCCCAAGACATCTTTGTCATCAGCAGCCGTCTCAATACACCGGGGGGGCCCCTTCGCGGCGTGGAGGTCAACTATCAGCAGCAGTTCAGCTTCCTGCCGGGCTTCCTCAGGAATGTTGGCCTGCTGGCCAACTACACCCGGGTCACCTCGAATATCGACTACATTCTGAACCAGGCCACCGGAACGACCGCGCAATTCCCGCTCGTCGGATTGTCCAAGAACCAAGCCAACGCGACCCTCTACTACGAGGATTCAAAGTTTAGTATCCGTTCGTCAATCAATTACCGCTCAAGCTCGCTCCGGCAGGTGCCTTCTGGAAGCAGCAGCCCCGGCAGCGATGTCGACCTGATCGCCCCCACGACCTTTGTTGATGCGTCCGCCTCCTACTCGCTTTCCGACAGGATCAAGCTGACCCTTGAGGCGAGCAATCTGACCGACGAGCACACCATCTACTACGTCGACTCCCGCCGAAAGGACGTTCTCTACAACGTACATTCAGGCCGCATCTTTACGGCCGGCGTTTCTTTCAAGTTTTGAGTTCGAGCTTCCCCCTCGGCCGCCGTTGCCCTGCGCTCGGCGGCCGCTTTTCTGCGCGCGATCAGGAGGCCGGCTCGGCGACGCCAGCTCGCCGCGCGAAATCATGGCGCTGATCGTCCATCTTCAAGCGTGCTCGCTCACGTGCATCATACTCCGTCGCTCGATAGAGGCTCTCAGTCACTCGGATCAGGTGAGCGCGCATGGTCCGCATCCCCTGCCCGAAGCGGCCAGAATACGCCGGTGATCATCGACTGAGGGCTGGATGCCGATCTGCCTAGCAAGGGAGAGGAGGTAAACGCAAAAGGGTGAGATATATCGCTTGTCCCATAAGGACTGAACCACGCCGAACATTGCCTCGTTTCGCGTCAAGCGGGCAACTATCAGGTGAAAGTCTCAATCAGCTCTCTCGCGAACCTCTTGGTCCAGGCTTTCGTCCGCCATTCGAATGAGAAGACTGTCTAGTCTTTCGAAGCACGCGCACATGGCAACCAGCCGCCAATAGCTGATCACCCAGCGCCCCTTCAAGAACAGGCGATGCTGGGCTGGACCGCGCTCCGGGGGGCCAATGTCTTTCCGTCCGGCGTGGCGCCTACAAGAAAACGCCGCGACCCCGGCTCGGGATGCGCAACATCTTCCCAGCCAAGCTCAAGGGCATCGAGCAACGCATCGAGCGTCTCAGGGCCCGGCCACCCTGCACCTTGCTCAATGTCTGAAGGTCTGACGCGTAACGCCGATGCGTGCAGCAACGGCATACTGGGTTCCGAAGCCATTGTCGCTGAATTCGCCTCGGCGACGTTTCTTCAGAAATGCGCCCAAGTCGTCGCGGAGCCGCGCTGCGCCCCGCGGCATCAGCATACGGTTCGGTTGCAGAGGACTTGCACAACGACGATCGTTGCGCAGTCAGACGATTCAACGCAATACAAATGTCGGCTTTTGTGAAGGAAATCAGACACCGGCTGGTGTATGATATCCTTCACAATGGCGGCCATTCGCAGCCGCTCGTCGCCCCTTCAACTGTTCATGTCGCGGCGGCTTATGGAGGCGGTGCCACCAAGCCGCCGGTCACTGGCGGCCGGCATACTCCATCCCGGGGGCGACAATCTCCGGCCCGTCGCTGTGGATCGTGACGGGGATCGACTTGGCCGCCGGCGTCTTGCTGCCCGCTGCATAATGCCAGATCGGCATCAAAACGTTGCATTCGGGGTAATAGCCGCCGACACAGCCAATCGGCAGGTCGTAGGCGACGACGATCATGCCCGGCAGCCGCCGATCCACCCCGTCGTCCGCGATCGTCTTCAGCGTCACCAGCTGGCCGACCCGAAGGCCCAGCCGGTCGATATCCGAACGGTTCATCAGCACCACCTTGCGGGTGTTCTTGATGCCGCGGAAACGGTCGTCATAGCCATAGACGGTGGTATTGAACTGGTCGTTGCTGCGCAGCGTCATCAGCCGGAATGAATCGTGGTCCGCGTCGGGCATGTCGGGGTCTTCGTCGAGCGCCGTCGGCGTCACGAACTCGGCACGGCCGCTCTTCGTCCGCCATTCGCGGCGCTTGACCGGCAGGTCGCGCTGGAAGCCGCCGGGTTCCCACATCCGTCGTTCGTAATCCTGGAAACTGTCGGGCAGCGTTACCGCCACCTCCTTCCGGATCTCGGCATAGTCGGTCATGTAATCGTCCCAGCGGACGCGCGGATTGGGATCGAGCGTCTGCTTGGCCAGTTCGCAGATCAGCCGCACCTCGCTGAGCAGATGCGGCGAGGCGGGGGTGCGCAGAGGGCGGCTGCCGTGGACGCAGGCGGTGGTGTCCTCGATCGACACCACCTGCTGGCCCGCCGCGGTCTCGTCGATCTCCAGCCGGCCGAGCACGGGAAGGATATAGCTGATCTCGCCCGGCAGCAGCGCGCTGCGGTTGAGCTTGGTGATGACGTTGACGGTCAGCCGCAGCTTGCGCCACGCCGGCTCCATCTGTCCGTGGTCGGGGATGGCGCGGACGAAGTTGCCGCCCATCATGATGAAGGCCTGCACCTCGTCGCGCAGGATTGCCTCGCACGCCTCGACGGTGTTGTAGCCGGGCTCGCGCGGCGGCTCGAAGTCGAACTGCGCGCCCAGACGATCGAGCGGGAACAGCTCGGGCTTCTCCGTCACGCCCATGGTGCGCTGGCCCTGCACATTGGAATGGCCGCGCACCGGGCAGATGCCCGCACCGGCACGCCCCATGTTGCCGCGCAGCAGCAGCAGGTTGACGAGCATCCGCA
>CAKTFL010000096.1 GCA_934555855.1 uncultured Sphingomonas sp.
GCGCTGCCTACAGCCCCCACCGGGTCATCGCATCGTCGACCTTTCTGAACTGCGCGCGCCGCGCCTCCAGCTCGGCCTGTTCGTCGGCGATTCGCTTCGCCTTGAGCGGCGCATCGATTTTCTGCTGGGCGCGAATGTCCGCGTCGGTGCGGTCGGCGCGCCACTGCTGCACATAGACTATGTCGCGGTGATAGACCGGCGCCACCGTACTATCCTTCTCAAATGCGTAGATCACAAAGCCGGTGATCGCGATGGCGAGCGCCAGAAAGCCAAGCTCGTACGGTTCGCGACTGGCCAGAAACAGCCGAAGATCGCGATAGGCGCGAACCGGGGAAAAGCGGGCAAAGAACTGCATGATCGCCAAGATAGGGTCGCGGAGCCGAAGCGGCCAGCCCCGCGCACCCGCAGGTCACTCTTGAAGGACAAAGCTCACGTTTATCGTCCGCCACGCCTCGACAGGGATGCCGTCGCGGGTTGCGGGGGTGAAGCGTCACCGAGCCAGCGCCTGCTGCCGCGTGACCCGGAAGAAGTCGCCGCTGGTGGCCGCGACCTGCTGCACCTGCTTCACCCGGCCGTCGACACCGACCAGCACCCGGACGGTGACCCGGCCGCCCCGCCCGGCCCGCTGCTCGGAGGTTGGATACGGCGGCTGGAACAGGTCCGCATAGCGCGGATCGATACCAGGCTGGACGAGTACGGGCGGCAGCGGCCGGGCAGGTTCGATCGCGATCGTGCCAATGCCGGACCCGCTCCCCTGGCCCTCGCGAGTTTAGATCGAAAGTCTTGCCAATGCGCGTTCCCGGCCGATCAGCGGCAGCAGCTGGGCCATGTCGGGCCCGTGGTCACGCCCGGTCAGCGCGCGGCGCAACGGCAGGAACAGCGCCTTGCCCTTGCGCCCCGTTTGCTCCTTCAGCCGACCGGTCAGGGCGTGCCAGGGGTCCGCGGCCCAGTCGATCGTGCCCGCGACCCGCGCCGCTTGATCCAGAAAGGCGCGATCCTCTTCGACCGGCAGGACGGATACCGGCCCCTCTACGACCCGCCACCAGTCGGCGGCATCGGCGACCACGGACAGGTTCGGACGGATTGCGTCCCAAGCCGCGGCATCCATGCCGGCGGGAATCCGTGCCGATACCGCCTCGTAGGACAGCTGGTGAACGATGCGGGCATTGACCTGCGCCAGCTCCGCCTCGTCGAAGCGGGCGGGCGCGCGGCCGAAGCGCGAGAAGTCGAGCGTGTCCGCCAGCACGTCGGCGTCGGTGATCGGCTCCACCGGATCGCTCGTCCCGATCCTGGCGAGCAGGGCACGCACCGCATCCGGCTCGATCCCCGCCTCGCGGAAATGATCCACGCCGACCGACCCCAGCCGCTTGGACAGCTTGCCCTCCGCGCCCGTCAGCAGCGCTTCGTGCGCGAACACCGGGGGGTCGGCGCCCATCGCGGCGAACATCTGGAGCTGGAGCGCGGTGTTGGACACATGGTCCTCGCCGCGCAGGACGAGCGTGACGCCCATGTCGATATCGTCAATCGCTGATGGCAGCATGTACAGCCACGATCCGTCCGCGCGGCGGATCACCGGGTCGCTCATCGTCGCCGGGTCGAAATGTTGCGGCCCGCGGATCAGGTCGTCCCAGTCGATCGGCACCCCTCGGTCAAGCAGGAAGCGCCAGTGTGGCCGCACGCCCTCGCTCTCCAGCCGGGCGCGATCGGCATCGGTCAGCGCCAGCGCCGCGCGGTCATAGACCGGCGGCAGGCCACGGCCGAGCTGCACCTTGCGCTTCAGCTCCAGCTCCTGCGTCGTCTCGTAGCACGGGTAGATGCGCCCGGCCGCGACCAGCGCGTCGAAGCGCGACTGATAAAGCGCGAACCGGCCTGACTGGCGCACCTCGGCATCCGGTTGCATCCCCAGCCAGGTCAGATCCTGCCGTATCGCATCGGCGAACCGTTCCTCGCTGCGCTGGGCGTCGGTATCGTCGAGTCGCAGCAGGAAACGCCCGCCCTGCTTCCTGGCCCAGAGCCAGTTGCCAAGGGCGGTGCGGATGTTGCCGACATGCAGCCGGCCGGTGGGCGAAGGCGCAAAGCGCGTCACGGCGGTCATGCCGCGCCCGATAAGGCCCCCGCGCGCGAGCGGCAAACGTCTTTGCGGATTCGTGACGGCTGGCTAAGGCACGCGCGTCGCTTCCGGGCCCATGCCTGTCGCACCTCGCTGAAGGGTTACGCAATGAAATTGATGACCGGCAATTCGAACCTGCCGCTCGCGCGGGCCATCGCCGATTATTGCGACCAGCCGCTGACCGATGCGCTGGTCCGCCGCTTCGCCGACGAGGAGGTCTTTGTCGAGATACAGGAGAACGTCCGCGGCGAGGACGTGTTCGTGATCCAGTCGACCGGCTATCCGGCGAATGACAACCTCATGGAACTGCTCATCATCACCGACGCGCTGAAGCGTGCGTCGGCGCGTCGGATCACGGCAGTCATCCCCTATCTCGGCTATGCGCGCCAGGACCGGAAGCCGGGGCCGCGCACGCCTATTTCCGCGAAGCTCGTCGCGAACCTCATCACGGTGGCGGGCGCCGACCGGGTGCTGTCGGTCGACCTGCACGCCGGGCAGATCCAGGGCTTTTTCGATATCCCGACCGATAATCTCTACGCCGCTCCGGTCATGTCGGCGGACATTCGTGCGCGCTTCTCCGGCCGCAACCTGATGGTCGTGTCGCCGGACGTCGGCGGCGTGGTGCGAGCGCGCGTGCTCGCCAAGCGGCTCCACAACGCCCCCCTCGCGATCGTCGACAAGCGCCGCGAGCGGGCCGGCGAGTCGGAGGTGATGAACATCATCGGCGATGTGGAGGGGCGGTTCTGCGTGCTGGTCGACGATATCGTGGATTCGGCCGGCACCCTGTGCAACGCCGCCGCGGCGCTGAGGGAAGCGGGCGCGGAGGACGTGGTCGCCTATGTCACGCACGGCGTCTTGTCAGGCGGCGCGGTGGCGCGGGTCGAGGGGTCGGCGCTTTCCGAACTGGTGATCACCGACTCGCTCGGCAATCACGAGACGATCGGGGCAGCGAGCAAGATCCGCCACCTGCCGATCGCGCCATTGCTGGGCGAGGCGATCAAGCGGATTGCGGACGAAACGAGCGTGTCGTCGCTTTTCGATTGATCCTTCGGGAGGTCTGGGCGCTGCTCCAGTAGTCGCCCTCATTGGCAGCGCGGGCGGCAAAGCCGCCGTCGGACGGGTCCGGCGGGGGCCTACCCGCCGGCCGGCCTTGCGGTGCGCCAGGCGCACCGGCGTGGACCTTGCCACGCCTCCGCTACGGCTAGCGATTCCCTAGCGCGATGATGTGGTCGAACACCGCCGAATGAAGCGGCCGCGCGAAGGCGCAGCCGTATTTGAACTTGTCGCGCCAGGCGACCACCGCCTCCAGCGGCGAAAGCCCGGGCAGCGTCAGCCACACCACCGTGCCCGGCCAAAGGGTGAAACTCGTTTCGGCCCGGAACCCCGATTCGGACAGGTCGACCACGTCGATCTCGAATCGGGTCTGGCCGCGATCACGCAGGTGCGCGCGCATCTTCACGGCCCGGCGCAGCGAGGTGCGATGCTCGCTATCGGCGACCGGCGTGAAGGGCGGCGTGAAGGTCGGCTGTTCCATGCCGCCTCTTCTACCGCTCCGTTGGTTAACGATCGGTCAAATCGGCCTGCGCTCCACGGGTTGCGGGGGCGCGCACACCCGCCCTGCCCTGTTTCTTCAACGCCGCCTTCAGCGACTCGGGGGAAGGCGCGATCAGGAAGCCGAAGCTGACATTGCCTTCCCGCGTCTCAACCACGTGATGCAGCCGATGCGCCTGCACGATCCGCTTCATGTACGCAGAACGCGGCAGGTAGCGGGTCGGCAGCCGACGGTGGACGATGATGTCGTGGAATCCGAAATAGATCGCGCCATAGGCGGCAATCCCCGCCCCGACCCAGGTGAAGCCCGGCCACCAGCCCAGCTGCACGCCGCCCAGGATCATCACGATCGACGGCACCGCGAAGATCGCGGCGTACAGGTCGTTCAGCTCCCAGTTGCCCGCACGCGGACGATGGTGGCTTTCATGCAGGAACCAACCCGGCCCGTGCATGATCCAGCGATGCGCGGCATAGGCGAAGCCCTCCATGCCGGCGACGGTCAGGACGAACAGGAGAATGCCGACGGGCCAGCTCATCAACCCTTTATAGGGGGGCGGGCAGCGGCCGTGTACCCCGGCAGGCAATCCAAAGAACAGACCGGGGTGGATTCGCGCCTGCTGCTGTGCAAAAGGCCATGGCCGTTCCGATTTTCTTCGCGAAAGGCGCGGCACCCCATGAACATTCACGAGTATCAGGCCAAGGAGCTGCTGGCCAAGTTCGGCGTTCCCGTTCCGGCGGGTTATGCCGCCATGTCCGTCGAGGAGGCCGTGGAGGCGTCCAAGAAGCTGCCCGGACCGCTTTACGTGGTGAAGGCGCAGATCCATGCCGGCGGCCGCGGCAAGGGCAAGTTCAAGGAGCTGGGCCCCGACGCCAAGGGCGGCGTCCGCCTCGCCAAGACGCAGGACGAGGTTCGCGCCGCGGCGCAGGACATGCTCGGCAACACGCTGGTGACGGTGCAGACCGGCGACGGCGGCAAGCAGGTCAACCGCCTGTACGTCACTGACGGCGTCGACATCGCCAAGGAGTTCTACCTGGCCCTGTTGGTCAACCGCGCGACGGGCCGCGTGTCGATGGTTGCCTCTACCGAGGGCGGCATGGACATCGAGACGGTGGCGCATGACACGCCCGAGAAGATCCACTCGATCGACATCGACACCGCGACCGGCTTCATGCCCCATCACGGCCGCGCCGTCGCAGCCGCGCTGGAGCTGAAGGGCGACCTCGCCAAGCAGGCCGCCAACGTCGCGTCCAAGCTGTATGATGCGTTCCTCGGCACCGATGCCGAGCAGATCGAGATCAACCCGCTCGCCGTCACCGAGGACGGCAAGCTGATGGTGCTCGACGCCAAGGTCGGCTTCGACGGCAACGCCATGTTCCGTCACAAGGACCTGATGGAACTGCGCGACACCACCGAGGAAGACGCGATGGAGCTGGAGGCGTCGAAGTACGACCTCGCCTACATCAAGCTCGACGGCGACATCGGCTGCATGGTCAACGGCGCCGGCCTCGCCATGGCGACGATGGACATCATCAAGCTCAACGGCATGTTCCCGGCCAACTTCCTCGACGTGGGCGGCGGCGCCAACAAGGAAAAGGTCACGGCCGCGTTCAAGATCATCCTGTCCGATCCGGCGGTGAAGGGCATCCTGGTCAACATCTTCGGCGGCATCATGCGCTGCGACATCATCGCCGACGGCATCGTCGCGGCCGCCAAGGAAGTGAACCTGCAGGTGCCGCTGGTGGTGCGCCTGGAAGGCACCAACGTCGAGGCGGGCAAGGAAATCCTCGCCAACTCCGGCCTCGCCATCGTGCCCGCCAACGACCTGGGCGATGCCGCGCGCAAGATCGTGGCCGAGGTGCAGGCAGCCGCCTGATCGCACGGCGTTTGCGCTGAAATCGGGCCCGGGCGGACACGTCCGGGCCCTTTTTCGTTGATGGCGGATGTTGACCGCGAACCGGCCCCGGCCAAGTCGGCTTGCGAAGCGGATGGGATAGCGGCAGACGCGGGTGCGATGCCGCCGTGCAATGGGAAGGAACCCCGATGAAGGTGCTGGTGCCGGTCAAGCGCGTGCTTGACTACAACGTCAAGCCGCGGGTGAAGGCGGACGGTTCGGGCGTGGATCTCGCCAACGTCAAGATGAGCATGAACCCGTTCGACGAGATCGCGGTGGAAGAAGCGATCCGGCTCAAGGAAAAGGGCGTCGCCACCGAAGTGGTCGCCGTGTCGATCGGCGTGCCCAAGGCGCAGGACACGCTGCGCACCGCGCTGGCGATGGGTGCGGACCGCGCGATCCTGGTGTCCACCGACGTCGCCGTCGAACCGCTCGCCGTCGCCAAGCTGCTTTCCGCCATCGTGGGCGACGAAGCGCCCGACCTGGTGATCCTGGGCAAGCAGGCGATCGACGACGATGCCAACCAGACCGGCCAGATGCTGGCGGCGCTGCTCGGCTGGGCGCAGGGCACCTTCGCCTCCAGAATCGAGATCGCCGACGGCCGCGCGGATGTGACGCGCGAGGTCGACGGCGGCCTGGAAACGCTCAGCCTGGCGCTGCCGGCAATCGTCACCGCCGACCTTCGCCTCAACGAACCGCGCTATGCCTCCTTGCCCAACATCATGAAGGCCAAGAGCAAGCCGTTGGCGCAGAAGACGCCCGCCGATTATGGCGTGGACGTGACGCCGCGCCACACCACCTTGCGCGTCGGCGAACCCGGCGGGCGGCCCGCGGGCGTCAAGGTCGCGGATGTCGACGAACTGGTGATGAAGCTCCAAGCCATGGGGATCGCGAAGTGAAGACGCTGGTCTGGGTCGAGCATGACGGCTCGGCGATCAAGGATGCCACGCTGTCGGCGGTCACCGCCGCCGCCGCGCTCGGCGAGGTCAACCTGCTGGTCGCGGGCGAGGGTGTCGGCGCCGTCGCGCAGGCCGCAAGCCGCATCGCCGGCGCGGTAACCGTGCATGTCGCCGACGATGCCGCCTTCGCGCACGGGCTGGCGGAGAATGTCGCGCCGCTGGTGGTGACGCTGATGGACGGCCATGACGCGTTCGTCGTGCCCGCCACCACCGGCGGCAAGAACATCGCGCCGCGCGTCGCCGCGCTGCTCGACGTGATGCAGGTGTCGGAAGTGCTGTCGGTGGAAGCGCCCAACCGCTTCACCCGCCCGATCTATGCCGGCAACGCGATCGCCACGATCGAGACCTCGGATGCCAAGCTGGTGCTCACGGTTCGCGGCACCGCGTTCGACAAGGCGGCGGCCGACGGCGGCAGCGCGGCGATCGTGCCGGTGAGCGGCGGGGGCGATGCCGGCGTGTCGCGCTTCGTCGGCGCCGAGATCGCCGCGAACGTGCGGCCCGAACTCACCTCCGCACGCATCGTCGTGTCGGGCGGCCGCGCGCTCGGCGAACGGTTCGGCGAAGTGATCGAACCGCTCGCCGACAAGCTCGGTGCGGCGATCGGCGCCAGCCGCGCGGCGGTGGACGCAGGCTTCGCGCCCAACGACTATCAGGTCGGCCAGACCGGCAAGATCGTCGCGCCCGAAATTTATGTCGCGGTCGGCATCTCCGGCGCGATCCAGCATCTCGCGGGCATGAAGGATTCCAAGGTCATCGTCGCGATCAACAAGGACGAGGACGCGCCGATCTTCCAGGTCGCCGATATCGGCCTGGTCGGCGACCTGTTCACCGTCGTCCCGGAGCTCACCGAGAAGCTCTGAGCGCAATCGCAAGCGCCTGAAAGGGGAGCGTCTCGCAGCGGGGCGCTCCCTTTTTCGTGTCTTGAGGCTTGCCGGGCTGTTCCCGCT
>CAKTFL010000097.1 GCA_934555855.1 uncultured Sphingomonas sp.
GCTCTACACCTCGGGATCGACCGGCCGGCCCAAGGGGGTGATGCTGAGCCATGCCAATCTGTGGCTGGGCGCGGTGTCCGTCGCTCACTATCTGAACCTCAGCTCCCCCGACCGGGTGCTGGCGGTGTTGCCGCTCAGTTTCGACTATGGGCAGAACCAGCTGCTGTCGGCCTGGATAGCCGGCGCATCGGTCGCGCCGCTCGATTATCTCACGCCGCGGGACGTGGTGAAGGCGGTGGAACGGACCGGCGCGACGACGCTGGCGGGGGTGCCGCCGCTCTGGGCGCAACTGCTGGAGGCGGACTGGCCGGCCGAGACTGCGGCGCGGTTAAAACGGCTGACCAATTCGGGCGGGGCGCTCGGTGCGCGTCTGGTGCGGGATCTGCGCGATCGCTTTGCTCAAGCAGACCTGTACGCGATGTATGGGTTGACCGAGGCGTTCCGCTCGACCTTCCTCGATCCGGCGCTGGTCGACGCGCATCCCGACGCGGTGGGCCGCGCGATCCCCTTCGTAGAGGTGATGGTGGTCCGCCCCGACGGCACCCGCGCCGCGCCCGGCGAGCCGGGGGAGCTGGTCCATGCCGGGCCGCTCGTCGCCAAGGGCTATTGGCAGGACATCGAGCGCACCGCCGCCCGTTTCCGTCCCGCACCGGCCTGGTCGAGGGAAGGCGGGGTGGCCGTCTGGTCCGGCGACACAATGATGGAGGGCCTCGATGGTTTGCTCCGTTTCGTTGGCCGCGAAGACGAGATGATAAAGTCCGCCGGTAACCGCATCAGCCCCGCCGAAATCGAAGAAGCGGTGCTGGCCGGCGGCGAGGCGCGCGAGGCAGTCGCGGTAGGCGTGCCCGATGCGCGCTTCGGACAGGTGATTGCGGTGGCGGTGGCGGGCGATCCGGCGCGTGAGGATGCACTGCGCCAGCGGCTTCGGGCCGATCTTCCGAGCTTCCAGCAGCCTGCGCGGTATGAGTGGTTCGACGAACTGCCGTGCAATGCGAACGGGAAGCTGGATCGGGCGGGTTTGCGCGCCTCCCTTTGTGCTCCCGAAAGGGCGGGAGTTCCGGCCGTGTCTCCGCTCCCCCTGCGACACGGGGAGGGCGGCGCATGAAGCCGACCGGACCCCTGCCGCCCGATTATGCGGGACAATCGGGTGAGCTGACCATCGCCGGCCGCGCCGCGAGCAACTGGGTGGATGAGCACGGTACGCCGTTGTTCGTCTACGATCCCGCGATCGTCTCCGCGCGTGTTTCGCGGTTCCGGGCGGCGTTTCCGGCAGTCGATCTTCATTATGCGATGAAGGCCAACCCGCATCCCGACCTGCTCGCCGCCGTGGCGCCCCTGGTGGACGGCCTCGATGTGGCCTCCGCCGGCGAGCTTGCCCGCGCGCTCGCGGTCAAGCCGGCCGCCGCGATCAGCTTCGCCGGGCCTGGCAAGCGCGACGCGGAGCTGGAGGCGGCGATCACGGCGGGCGTGACGCTCAACTGCGAATCGCAAGGCGAGGCGGCTCGCGCGATCGGGATCGGCGAACGGCTCGGCATCCGTCCGAAGCTGGCTGTCCGTGTCAACCCGGACCTGGAGTTGCGCGGGTCGGGAATGCGGATGGGCGGGCGGCCATCGCCCTTCGGCATCGATGCGGAGCGGGTGCCGGCGCTGGTGCGGACCGTCATTGCGGCCGGCGCGGATTGGCGCGGCTTTCACGTCTATGCCGGTAGCCAAGCGCTGTCCGCCGAGGCGGTGGCTGAGGCGCAGGCCGCGACCCTGTCGCTGGCCGCGCGGCTGGCGGAGCAGGCCGGCGCGTCGCCGCCGATCGTCAATCTGGGCGGCGGCTTCGGCATTCCCTATTTCGCCGGTGACGTGCCGCTCGACGTGGAAGTGGTGGGCGATGCGCTGGCCGCAGCGCTTGCTACCCGGCCCACTATCCTTACCAACACCCGCTTCGCGATCGAGCTGGGGCGCTGGCTGGTCGCCGAGGCGGGCGTGTACCTTACCCGCGTGATCGATCGGAAGGAGAGCGGGGGCGAGACCTTCCTGATCGTCGATGGCGGCCTTCATCACCAGCTTGCCGCGACTGGAAATTTCGGCACGGTGGTCCGGCGCAACTACCCCCTGGCGGCGGTGCACCGGATGGGCGAGCCGGCTGTCGAAACGGCATCGGTGGTGGGGCCGCTGTGCACGCCGCTTGACCGGCTGGGCGATCATGTCGGGCTGCCGCGGGCGGAGGTGGGCGACCTGATCGCCATCTTCCTTGCCGGCGCTTATGGCGCGACGGCGAGCCCGTCCGCCTTTCTGGGTCATCCGCCCGCCGCCGAGGTGGTGGCCTGAACCGTCGGGCGAAGCGTTCCTAACGCTATCTTCACCTCTCCCCAGCATAGCCGACGCTCGAAGCCGGGCGCCTTCAGGCCCCGGCGCCAGGAGATCAGCCGGCCATGCTTTCCCCCCAGTTCCGATTGGTGTCCCGTTCGGTCCTGACCCTCGGCCTGGGGGCGAGCGTGCTGGCCGCCTGTGCTGGTGGCGGCGCGCGGCCGGAACTGCCGCCCGCGTCCTACGTCGCGAGCAAGGAGCAGCCGGGCGAGGAATATGTCATAGGCCCGCTCGATCAGCTCAACATCTTCGTTTGGCGCAACCCGGAGCTGTCGGCGAAGGTGCAGGTGCGCCCGGACGGCCGCATCACCACGCCGCTGGTCAACGACATGCCCGCGGTCGGCAAGACGCCTTCCATGCTCGCCGACGATATGAAGAAGGCGCTATCGGAATACGTCAACAAGCCGATCGTGTCGGTGATCGTGGAGAATTTCTCCGGCACCTATTCGCAGCAGGTACGCGTGGTCGGCGCGACCGAGAAGCCGGCTTCCATCCCCTATCGTGCCAACATGACCCTGCTCGACGCGATGATCGCGGTCGGTGGCCTCAGCCAATATGCGGCGGGCGACAAGGCGAAGCTGGTGCGGTACGACCGTGACACCGGCAAGCAGAAGGAGTTCGGGCTTCAGCTCGCGCGCCTGCTGAAGAAGGGCGACTCGTCCGCGAACGTCCGGCTGGAGCCGGGCGACGTCATCATCATCCCCGAATCGATGTTCTGAGGCGGCGCTCGCGTGAACGGAATCTATGACGAGGCGCGGGTCGCGATCCACGCCGTCTGGACACGGCGCTGGCTGGCGTTGGCCCTGGCATGGGGCACCTGTGTCCTGGGCTGGCTGATCATATCGCAGCTTCCCAGCCGCTACGAGTCGAAGGCGCGGGTGCTGATCCAGATGGGGACCATCCTGCCGCCCCAGATGAGCGGCGTGCCCGGCGACCAGCAAAAGGATTTCGACCGCGTTCGCGGTACGCTCGTGTCGGCGGTGAACCTGGAAAAGGTCGTGCGGGGCACGGACCTCGCCAACACCGTCTCCAGCGACCGGGACGTCGCCGACCGTGTGGCGTCGCTGGCGCTGGCGATCAAGGTCGACGCGCAGCAGGATAATCTGTTCGGCATCACCACCACGGCCGCCACGCCGAAACTCGCGCAGCAGATCACCCAGAAGCTGATCGACATCTTCGTCGAACAGAATCTGGCCGGCGACCGGCGTACCAACGCTCAATCGCTTGCATTCCTGGACGAGCAGCTCGCTCAGCGCCAGCAGCAGCTCCAGGACGCGGAGGCGAAGCGCGCCGACTTTCAGAACCGCTATCTCGGCAGCCTGCCGGGCGCGGGGTCGGTCGGCGACCGGATCGGCGCGTCGCGCACCCAGTTGGCGCAGGTCGAGGGTGATCTCGCCGCCGCCCAGTCGAGCCTCGCCGCCGTGCAGGGTCAAATGGCGGGCACCCCGGCCAGCCTGCCGGGCGCGGGTGGGGCGACGGGCGGGCCGGCCCGCGCGCGGCTCGCCGTGATCCAGGGCCAGCTCGCGGACGCTCGTGCCCGCGGTTATACCGAGGAGCATCCCGACGTGGTCGCGCTGAAGGCGCAGCTCGCCGCAGCCGTCGCAGCCGCCCGCGCGGAGCCGTCCGGTGCGGCGGGCGGGGGGACGCCCAACCCGCTCTACCTCTCGCTCCAGTCCATGATCGCCGACAAGCAGAGCCAGGTCGCGGGCCTTCGTATTCGCAAGGCGCAGCTTCAGGCCGACCTGGATCAACTCAATGCGAAGATCGCCGGAGATCCGACGGTCGCTGCCGAACAGGGCCAGATCGATCGTGACTATCAGGTTCTGAAGGACCAGTACGACCAGCTACTTGCCCAGCGCGAGCAGATCGCGATCCGCGGGCAGGCGCAGACCCAGAATGACCGGGTGCGCTTCTCGGTGATTGACAAGCCGACGCTGCCGCGCGCTCCGGTCGCCCCCAACCGCTTCCTGCTGCTGACCGGGGTGCTAATCGTGGGGCTGGCCGCCGGCATTGGCGGCGCGTTCGCGATGGGCAAGCTGCGGACCACCTATCCGACGCAGGAGCGGCTGGAGAAGGCGGCGGGCCTGCCGGTGATCGGATCGATCGGTGAGGTCGTGACGCGGGATCAGTCGGAAGAGCGGGCGAAGCGCCTGAAGCTTTTCGTCGGTGGCACGGCGGCGCTGGGGGCGGCCTATGTCCTCCTTCTCGGGGTCGAGCTGCTGCAAAGGGGGATGGCGGCATGAAGGAGGCGATGACCGAAAGTCCTGCACGCGCGGGCGGCTCGCTGCTGGAGCGTGCAGCGGCAGTTTATGATTTCGGCCGGATGCTTCACGCGCCATCGCCGGTCCCGGCCCAGCCCGAAGCGCTAGCCCCGCTGACGGAGGCGCCCCAGCCGGCGGAGGACCCGCTGCCCGGCTTCGGCCACCATTTCGGGCCGGCCGACATTTTCGGCGGCGAGGGTCTCTCAGGCACGGATGACGAACATCCGGCGTTGCCGTCCAGCGATGCGGCGCCGATCGATCGGCTGATGCTGGCGGAGGCGGGGATGATCGTTCCCGGCGCGCCGGTCGGGCCGCTGGCCGAGGAATTTCGCCTCATCAAGCGTCAGCTGCTCATCACCCGTGACCGCCTTGTGGACGGAGCGGAGCCGGAAAAGGCGCGCTCGGTGCTGGTCTGCTCGGCTCGCCCGGAGGACGGCAAGACGTTCAGCGCGATCAACCTGGCGCTCAGCCTGGCGGCGGAGCGCGAGCTGGAAGTGCTGCTGGTCGACGCGGACTTCGCCAAGCCCGATATCATGCGCCGGCTGGGTCTGACCGAGGGACTGGGCCTGCTGGATGCGCTTGCCGATGGCCAGCTCGACCCCGAGGCGCTGGTGGTCCGCACCGACGTGCCGCATCTGTCCGTGCTGCCGGCTGGTACGCGCACGGCGATGGACACCGAGCTTCTTGCCTCGGCCCGAACCCGCGCGGTGATCGCGCGGTTGCTCGCGGCCGATCCCCGGCGCCTGATCGTGTTCGACTCGCCCCCGGCACTCGCCGCCAGTCCCGCTTCGGTGCTGGGGATGCTAGTCGGGCAGGTGATGCTGGTCGTCCGGGCAGACCGCACCACCGAGAGTGAGGTTGGCGCTGCCGTCGCGCTGCTCGACGCGTGCGAACATATCTCGCTGGTGCTGAACGCCGTGTCCTTCGTTTCGGGCAGCGCGCGGTTCGGCAGCTATTACGACCAGGAGGACCGGCCGTGAGCCGCACGGTCGTGCTGCTCGGCGGCGGCGCGTTGCTCGCCCTGGCGGTCGCCGGTCCGGCATTGGCGCAGCAGCGGGACGGCGGCGGCGGTCGCGGGCGGGTGCAGGCGGCGCCCTATGTGGAGGTCGGCCAGCTGCTCGACGCCGACCTGAACGGCGGCGACACGGTGACCTACACCAGCGTCGCGGCCGGCATCGATGCCGCCGTCAACACGGGGCGCACCTCCGCCCAGCTGAGCTATCGTTACGAACACCGCATCAGCTGGGACGGCGATCTGGGCGATGACGATGCTCATTACGGCCTTGCGCGTGTCGCAACGCGGCTGACACCGTGGTTGAGCCTGGAGGCGGGCGGCCTCGCGACGCGGACGCGGTCGAACATCGGCGGTGACGCGCCCGGGCTGCTGCTCGGCAACGACGACAATATATCCCAGATCTACGCCGTCTATGCGGGGCCGAGCGTCGCGACCCAGGTCGGCGCTCTCAACATCGGCGCGGATTATCGCCTTGGTTACACCAAGGTGGAAACGCCGGGCGCGACGCCTCTCGTCGCGGGCCAGCCCCGGCTCGATTATTACGACGACTCGATGGGTCATGTCGCGACCGCCAGGATCGGCGTCGGGCCGGGCGCCGTGTTCCCCTTCGGCCTGACGCTGAGCGGGGGCTATGAACGCGAAGACTCGGGCCAGCTCGATGGCCGGTTCGAGGATGCGTATGGCCGGCTCGACGCGCTGCTGCCGGTCTCGGCAAATCTCGCGCTTCAGGGCGGGGTGGGATATGAGAAGCTGACCACCAGCAGCCGTCCGCCCCTGCTCACGCCGGCAGGCCTGCCGATCACCGACGGCAACGGCCGATTCGTGACGAACGACGCCGCGCCACGCCGCGTCGATTACCGCACGGACGGGCTCTACTACGATGCGGGCGTGGTCTGGCGACCCAATCGCCGTACCTCCGTGGCGTTCGCGGTGGGCCGGCGGTACGGCAGCACCATCTATACCGGGCAGGCGAGTTGGGCGGCGTCGCGGACTGTGGGCCTGTCAGTGAACGTCTATGACAGCGTCGAGACGTTCGGCCATCAGCTGCGCGACAATATCGGCTCGCTGCCGACCAGCTTCGTCACCGCCCGCGACCAGTACAGTCAGCAGTTCAACGGCTGCGTGTTCGGCACCAGCGGATCGACGCCGGGCTCCTGCCTGACCAGCGTGCTACAGTCGATCACGACGGCCAGCTATCGCACCCGCGGCATCGACGCCGTGCTGAGCGCCACGCGAGGGCTGACGACCTATGGCGTTGGTGCCGGCTATGTGAACCGCAAGCTGCATTCGCGCAGCAATGCGGTCGGCGTGTCGCTCTATGGCTTGGAAGACGAGAGCTACTACGCGCAAGGGTTCCTGGCCCGCACGCTCAGCCCCGTGTCGACGGTCAGCGCCAACATTTTCCTGAACTATTACGACCCGGCCACGCCCCTTTCGGCCCAGATCTGGTCCTATGGCGCGACGGGCAGCTACAATCACGCATTCGGGCGGATCAGCACCACGGCGAGCGTCGGGCTGTACAGCTTCAAGGTCGGCGAACTCGACAGCGACCTGTTCGCCCAGGCGGCGCTCGCGGCGCGCTATACCTTCTGAGGACGAGGCCATGTACGAGAAACATTTCGGGCTGACCGGCCGCCCCTTCCAGCTGACGCCGGATCCGGCCTTCTGGTACGAGACCGCAACCCATCGCAAGGCGATGACCTATCTGGGCTATGGCGTCAGCCAGGGCGAGGGGTTCGTGGTGGTCACCGGAGACATCGGCGCCGGCAAGACGACGCTGATGGGGCATCTGCTGGCCAGCATCGACC
>CAKTFL010000098.1 GCA_934555855.1 uncultured Sphingomonas sp.
GTCGTGGTCGCCGTGGCGGGCCTGTCGCCCGATCTGGAGGGCGAGGCGTTGCAGGTCAGCGTGCCCGGCTTTGTCGGCGGCGACCGGACGGACATCGCCCTGCCGTTGGCGCAGCAGCGCCTGCTCGCCGCGCTCAAGGATACCGGCAAGCCGATCGTGCTGGTGCTGACCAGCGGCAGCGCGGTGGCGCTGGACCCCACCGGTGCCGACGCGATCCTTGCCGCCTGGTATCCGGGTCAGGCGGGCGGCACCGCCCTCGCCGACACGCTGGCGGGCGCCAGCAATCCGTCAGGGCGCCTGCCCGTGACCTTCTACCAGCGGACGGAGGACCTGCCGGCCTTTGTCGATTACGGGATGAAGGAGCGGACCTATCGCTACTTCACCGGGACGCCGCTCTGGGCATTTGGCCATGGGCTGAGCTTCACCCATTTCACCTATGCCGCGCCGCGCACGCCGCTGAGCGTGACGGCGGGGCAGAGCGTTACCCTGGCGGTGTCGCTCGCCAATGCCGGAGACCGTGCCGGCGACGAGGTGGTGCAGGCGTACCTCGTCCCGGCCGCCGCCAGGGCCGGCGGCCTGACCACCCCCATGCTCCAGCGCCAGCTCGTCGGCCTCAAGCGCCTGTCGCTGAAGCCGGGCCAGCGCGGGACGGCCAGCTTCACCCTCGATCCCCGGTCCCTGAGCAGCGTCGCGCGCGACGGCACGCGGTCCGTGATGCCCGGCCAGTACCGGCTGTTCGTCGGCGGCGGCCAGCCCGGCGATGCACCGGGCGTGTGGATGGACCTGCTGATCACCGGATCGCCCGTGGAGCTGCCGAGATGATGCTTTCCCGCCGTGCCACCCTTGCCGGCGGTCTCGCGCTCGCCGGCACCCCTGCCCTTGCCGCAGCCCCGGCCTTTCCCGACCGGCGTCCGCACATCAGCGAGCGTCGCTTCGTCAGTCGCGCAGTGGAGGGGGAGATCGTGCGCGTCCGCCGCCGTATCGGTGACCCGAAGCTCGCCGCGATGTTCGCCAACTGCTACCCCAACACGCTCGACACGACGGTCGGGATGGGCGTGGTCGACGGCAGGCCCGATGCTTTCGTCATCACCGGCGACATCCCCTGCCTGTGGCTGCGCGACTCTTCGGCGCAGGTGAAGCCGTACCTGCACCTTGCCCCGCATGATGCCGACCTGCGGCGGCTGTTCCAGGGCCTGATCGCGCGGCAGGCCCGCTCCATCCTCATCGATCCCTATGCCAACGCCTTCATGAAGGACCCCTCGGCGCCGACCGATCTGGAATGGTCGCTGCACGACCGGACGGAGATGAAGCCCGGCGTCGCGGAACGGAAGTGGGAGGTGGACTCGCTCTGCTATCCCATGCGCCTCGCGCACGGCTATTGGCGCGCGACCCGCGATCGGACGCCATTCGACACGCTGTGGGCGGAGGCGGCGCGCGCCAGCATCCGCACCTTTCGCGAACAACAGCGCAAGAATGGCCCCGGCCTTTATCGCTTCCTGCGCGCGTCGGACCGCAACACCGAAACGATGCCGCTCGACGGTTATGGCAACCCGACCCGCCCCAACGGCCTGATCCATAGCGGCTTTCGACCATCGGACGACGCCTGTGTCTACCCGTTCCTGATCCCGTCCAACCTGTTCGCCGTCACGGCGCTGCGCGAATTGGCGACCGTCGCCAACGAGGCGAAGGGCGACGCGGCGCTGGCGACCGATGCGACCATGCTGGCGGCGGAGGTGGCAGCGGCGCTGAACGCCCATGGCCGGATGCGCCTGGCTGATGGATCGGAGGTCTGGGCCTATGAGGTCGACGGCTTTGGCAACGCGCTGTTCATGGACGACGCTAACGTGCCCTCGCTATCGGCGCTCGCCTATCTCGGCTGCGTCCCGGCGACTGACCCCTTGTGGCGGCGCACCGCGGCGGCGGCGTGGAGCGGGCATAACCCCTATTTTTTCCGCGGCCGGGCCGGTGAAGGCGTCGGTGGCCCGCATGTCGGCCTTGGCCAGATCTGGCCCATGTCGCTGATCGTCCGCGCGCTGTCGGGCACGGACGACGCCACGATCAGGCGGTGTTTGCGGACCCTGCGCGACACGGATGCGGATACCGGATTCATGCACGAGAGCTTCGACCAGAACGATCCGACCCGCTTCACCCGCCATTGGTTCGCCTGGGCCAATGGCCTGCTCGGCGAATTGATCGTCCACCTCGCCGACACGCGCCCCGCGTTGCTGGGAGCGCCGCTGTGAGCGCCCGCATCACCCGCCGCGCGCTGCTCGGCTCGACGGCGGCGTCCGCCGCGGCGGCGCTGGTGCCAGCCGGCGCCGTTGCCGCCCCCGTCCGCCGCGACCGGCCCAACCTGTTCATCGGCACCGGCGGTCACGGCCACACCTATCCCGGCCCGACCCTGCCATTCGGCATGGTGCAGCTCGGCCCCGACACCGATGTCGAGCGGTGGGACGCCTGTTCGGGCTATCACCGCAACGACACCTCGATCATGGGGTTCAGCCACACGCATCTGTCGGGCACGGGCATCGGCGACATGCTGGACGTGCTGGTGGTGCCCGCGACCGGCCCCGTCCGGCTGATGCCCGGAACGCTAGCCGACCCCGATGCCGGCTATCGCCAGCGCTTTTCGAACGAGCGGGCGGAACCTGGGTATTATCGCGTCCGCCTGGAATCCGGGGTGCTGGCCGAGCTGACCGTGACGGAGCGGACCGGCTGGCATCGCTACACCTTCCCCGCCGGGGCTGGACACATCCTGATCGACCTGTCGCATCTGGTGCTCGAATCCGAGGGCTCGCCGCCGCTGATCGACGAGGCGTCGCTCGCCATCGATGCGGACGGCACGCTGACCGGCAGCCGCCGCGTCCATCGCTGGGCGAAGGGGCGGCGCATCCATTTCGCGCTCCAGCTGTCGCGCCGGCCGGACCGGGTCGTCTTCTACGGCGACGGTGACACGGCACAGCCCGCGGGCGCGACCGAAGTGACCGGCAAGCGGCTGAAGGCAGTGCTCCATTACGCCCATGCCGGGCCGGAGCCGATCCTGATCCGCTGCGGCATTTCCGCCGTCGATGTGACGGGCGGGCGCGGCAACCTCGCCGCCGAGGCGACGCACTGGGATTTCGACCGGACCCGCCGCGCCGCGGCCGGGACCTGGGCGCGCGCGCTGGACGGGGTTCGCGTCGAGGGCGGCACCGCCGACGGGCGCACCATCATGGCCTCCGCGCTCTACCACGCGCTGCTTGCGCCGACGCTCTTCTCCGACACGGACGGCCGCTATGTCGGCCTCGACCGGCAGGTGCACCGGCTGGCTCAGGGCGAGGCCGCATACAGCACCTATTCCCTGTGGGACACGTATCGAGCGCTGCACCCCCTGCTGACGCTGATCGCGCCGACCCGCGCGCAGAGCCTGGTCGCCGACCTGATCCGCCAGTCGCAGCAGAGCCGCTTCGGCCCGCCGGTATGGCCGCTTCAGGGCGTGGAGACCGGGACCATGATGGGCTGGCACGCCGTTCCCGTGCTGGCGGAGGCGCAGGCCAAGGGAATTCCGGCCGATTACGCGGCGGCCTGGCCCGCCATCGCGCGCCGCTCCTTCGACTTTTCCGCGCCCGACCGCGACAACAGCCGTGGCCGCGACCTGTACGACCGGCTCGGCTACGTTCCCGCCGACAAGTGGAACGAAAGCGTCAGCCGGACGCAGGAATATGCCTATGACGATTGGGCCGCCTCTCACATCGCCCGCGCGGCCGGGCAGACAGCCGATGCCGACCGGCTGCTGAAGCGATCAGGCAATTGGCGCAACGTCATCGACGCCCGCATCGGCTTTGCCCGCCCCCGCTTCGCGGATGGATCGTGGTGGAGCCAGTACGACCCCGTCCAGCTCGGCCATATGCCCAAGCCCGACTGGCGCGACTATACGGAGGCGAATGGCTGGCAGGCGACCTTCCTGAACCAGCACGACATTCATGGCCTGATCGCGCATATGGGCGGAGATGCGGCGTTCGAGAAACGGCTCGACGCGCTGTTCACCGCGCCCTCCACCCTGCCCGACAATGCGCCGCCCGACATCGCGGGGCTCGTCGGCCAGTACGCGCACGGCAACGAGCCCGACCAGCACGCGCCCTATCTCTATGCCTATGTGGGCGCGCCCTGGAAAACCCAAGCGATGGTCCGGCGGCTGTGCGCGGAAATGTATCGCAACGACCCCGACGGCATCATCGGCAATGACGATTGCGGGCAGATGAGCGCCTGGTTCGTCTTCTCGGCGCTCGGCTTCTACCCGGTCGATCCGGTGCAGGCCACCTATGTCTTCGGCTCGCCCCTGTTCGAGCGTGCGGTGCTGACCGTCGGCAAGGGGCGGACGCTGACGATCGAGGCGCCGGGCAACAGGGGCGACACGCCCTATGTCACCGCGATAAGCTGGAACGGCACACCCTGGACGAAGAGCTGGATCGGCCATGCCGAGCTGGCGCAGGGCGGGCGGCTCCGCTTCACCATGTCCGACCGGCCGAACCGCGCGTTCGGCGCCGCCCGTGCCGACCGGCCGCCCTCTTTCGGCCACCCTGCCTGATTTTCGACCCGACGCATGGAGACCCGCATGACCCGCTTTTCCCGCCGGGGGCTGCTCGCCTCGGGCCTGGCCGCCAGTGCGGTGCCGGCCATTGGTGCCGGCCGCGAGCCGTCGCCCCGGCCGTGGGGCGCGACGCCCTCACCGCGCCAGCTCGCCTGGCACGCTCGCGAACAATATGCGTTCGTGCATTTCTCCATCAACACCTTCACCGACCGCGAATGGGGCTATGGCGACGAGAGCCCTTCGCTGTTCGATCCAAGCGATTTCTCACCGGACCAGATCGTCGGCGCGGCCAAGGCGGCCGGGATGCGCGGCATCATCTTGACCGCCAAGCACCATGACGGCTTCTGCCTGTGGCCGACCCGGCTGACCGAGCATTGCATCCGCAACAGCCCGTACAAGCAGGGCAAGGGCGACATTGTCCGGGAGATGGAGCGGGCGACCCGCCGCGCCGGCCTCGCCTTCGGCCTGTACCTGTCGCCCTGGGACCGCAACCATCCCGATTATGGCCGGCACGGCTATCTCGACTACTTCCGCAAGCAGATCGTGGAACTGTGCACGGGCTATGGCGAGCTGTTCGAGTTCTGGTTCGACGGCGCCAATGGTGGCGACGGCTATTATGGCGGCGCGCGAGAGACGCGGAAGATCGATGCGCCAGCCTATTACAACTGGCCGTCGATGATCGCGCTGGTCCACGAGCATCAGCCGATGGCCTGCACCTTCGACCCGCTCGGCGCCGACGTGCGCTGGGTCGGCAATGAGGACGGGAAGGCGGGCGACCCCTGCTGGCCGACCATGCCGAACCACCCCTATGTCCAGAGCGAGGGCAATTCGGGCGTGCGCGGCGCCCCCCTTTGGTGGCCGGCGGAGACCGACGTGTCGATCCGGCCCGGATGGTTCTATCACGCCGACGAGGACGGCAAGGTCAAGTCGCCGGAACGGCTGCTGCGCCTGTACGACGAGTCGGTCGGGCGCGGCACCAACCTCAACCTTAACCTGCCGCCGGACCGGCGCGGGCGGCTGGCGGATGGCGACGTCGCGGTGTTGCGCTCGTTCGGCGCGGCGCAGGCGGCGACCTATGCGACCGATCTAGCCCAGGGCGCCGCCGCGTCCGCCAGCGCCGTGCGGGGGGCCGCCTGTGCGGCCGCGCGGGTGCTCGACGGCCGGCACGACACCTATTGGTCGACGCCCGATGCGGTCACGACGCCGACGCTGACGCTGGACCTGCCGCCAGGCCGCTCGTTCGATCTGATCCGGCTGCGCGAATATCTGCCGCTCGGCGTCAGGGTCACGCGCTTCGCGGTGGAAGCGCAGATCGACGGGCGCTGGCAGAAGCTGGCGGAGCATGAGGCGATCGGGGCGCAGCGCCTGATTCGCCTGCCCCACCCGATCACGGCACGGCGCCTGCGCCTCCGCATCCTGGACGCACCCGCCTGCCCCGCCATCTCGGAGATCGCGCTGTTCCGTCAGGTCGCGCCCGCGCCGGTCGCGCTTGCCCGGACAAGCGATCCGAACCTGCTGTCGCCGCGGGGCTGGCGGATCGTCGCCGCCACCTCGCCGGGTGCGGAGGCGCTGCTCGACGATGATGCGGCGACGCGCTGGACGGTGCCGGCACCAGGCGCCACGGCGCTCGCCAGCGTGACGGTAGATCTTGGCGAGGTGCGCCAACTGGCCGGCTTCAGCCTGACCCCCTCGCGCACGGTAGCCAAGGGGGTCGCGCCGCCCAGAAACTATCGCTGCGAGACGAGCACCGACGGCCGGCGCTGGGAAGAAGCGGCGGCGGGCGAGTTCGCCAACATCGCCTATGCGCTCGCGACGCAGCGGATCGCCTTTGCCGCGTCGCGCCCGGCGCGGTTCCTCCGCCTGAGCTTCGCCGCGACGGCGGTGCCGGCGGACAGGTTGGCGGTAGCGGGTATCGGCGCCTTCGTCGCCCCGGCGGAACAGGCGCGCGCGACGCGATGACGCGAGCCCCGAATCCCGCCGAAAACGACCTCTGCACGTCATGATCGTCGGCGTGGACATAGGCGGGCAGCATGTCTCCGCCGCGGTTGTGGACGCTGCCCATCGCGTGGTCGAGGGCAGCTACACCCGCCGGGCCGCCGACCCCGGCGCGGACCGGCAGGCGCTGATCGCGGCCTGGAGCAGCGCGATCGGCGCGGCCATGGAACGCGTTGGCCCGGCCTCGGTCGCCGGGATCGGGATCGCCATGCCGGGCCCGTTCGACTGCCGGACCGGGGTCGGCCATTTCGCGGGCAACGCGAAGTTCGAGGCGTTATACGGCGTCGACGTCGGCGCGGCTCTTGGCGCCGCATTACGGCAACCGCGCCCGATCCGCTTCCTCAACGATGCCACCGCCTTTTCGGTCGGGGCAGTCGCCGCGGCGGTCGCCTCCCCGCCGCGCCGGGCGGTGGGCGTGACGCTCGGCACCGGGCTCGGCTCGGCCTTTCTGGACGGGGGCGTGCCGGTGATCGAGGGCAATGACGTTGCCCTGCACGGCTGCCTGTGGCACCTGCCCTATCGCGACGGCATTGCCGACGATTACGTGTCGACCCGCTGGATCCTGGGCGAGGCACGCCGCCGGCTCGGCCGGCCATTCGACGAGGTCAAGCCGGTGGCCGACGCCGCCCGTGCCGGACAGGAGGAGGCCGCCGCGATCCTCACGGATTATGGCGCACACCTCGCCGCCGTGCTGGTGCCCTGGCTGGCCCGTTTCGAGGCCGACCTGCTGATCTTCGGCGGCCGCATCTCCGGCGCGTACGATCTGTTCAAGGCTCCCCTCACCCGCGCCCTTGCCGCCCTGGATCGCACGCCCGCGATCGTGATCCGCACGGACACGGAAGAGGCCGCGATCATCGGCGCCGC
>CAKTFL010000099.1 GCA_934555855.1 uncultured Sphingomonas sp.
GTCCAGATTGCCGAAGTCGATATCGCTCGCGCCACCGGATTGGTACTCGCGATAGGCGGTGATCGAAGTCAGCGATGCGGCGCCCAGTTCCCAGTCGATCTGGCCGGACACGCCGTAATCCTTGGTGACATTCGCGTAAGCACGGCCGGCCGTATTCGCGATCCGGCGATTGTACGGGGCTCCCCGGCTCGGAAACACCGCACCCAGGCTGGTCATGACATCGACGATCCGGTTAACCGGCGACAAGGCGAAATCGCCCGCAACGCCCGGGGTCGGATCGATCTTCTCCCGCGTATCGATATAGACCGCGCCGCAGCATCTCTCGTTGCGATACGTATAGTCGCCGATCAGGCGGAAGGAGATCGCGTCGGTCGGCTCGAACAGCAGCTGCCCACGCACCAGATACCGATCGCGGTCGTTATAGCCCTCGCGGTTCACCACGTCGTACAGATATCCGTCGCGCCGCGATGCCACCCCGTCGATACGGAAAGCGAGCCTGTCGGCGATAATCGGCCCGGTGACCGCGCCCGCCGCGCGCACGAAATCGTAATTGCCGTAAGTCAGCTCGGCATAGCCTCCGAACCTGTATGCCGGCACCCTGCTGATGATGTTGATGGTCCCGGCCGACGTGTTGCGGCCCGCCAGCGTACCCTGCGGCCCACGCAGCACCTCGATCCGGTCCACCTCGCCCAGGTCGTTGAGCCCGGCGCCGGTGCGGCTGCGATAGACGCCATCGATGAATACCGCGACCGAGCTTTCCAGGCCCGGATTGTCGCCGACCGTGCCGATGCCACGGATACGGGCCACTGCGTTCGCCTCAGATCCCGTGGAGGACACCAGCAGCGACGGCGTAACCTGCACCAGCTGGCGGATATCGGTCGCGCCGGTATTCTGCAGCGCGTCCTGGCCGATTGCCGATACCGCCAATGGCACGTCCGACAGCCGTTCCGCCCGGCGGGTCGCGGTCACGACGACGTCCCCTGCGTTGATGCCCGCCACCTCGTCCGGCACCGGGCTGCCGTCGTCCGTGTCCCCCACGGTCTGCGACGAGGTCCGGTTATCCAGCCGATCCTGAGCCACGGCCGGCGAGGCGACCGCCATCACCCCCGCCGATAACAGATAGGCGGCAATCCGCTTCGTCATCTTCCCCCCCTTTTTTTTCTTAGTATCACGAGGTTGTCGGAAGACCAGACCGGCAAGGCGCGAGATCGAATTGCCGTCTCGAAGCACAGTGGCAGGTGAACATGCCCCCGCCATGTTCAGCATGTGCGGTGGACGATCCGACCTGCCACGCCTTCCAGGCGAGGCCCTTCGACTACACGCCGAGGCAGGCGCTCATGAGAGCCTCCGATTGGGCTCAGTCGCTCCTCAGGGGGAACTCAGGCAAGTCGGGATCAATCATCGCGTTCTGGCGGTTCAATATGACGCCATCGCGCGCCAGAAGCACGAACCGCGTCAGCGTTGCCGGAATGCCGGCTCACGTGCCGCGAAACCGCGCCGCGTCGGTCCGGACAGGTCGCGCCAGACGCCGTGAACTCTCGTCCGCGTGGCGCCTGGCGCGAGAAGCTTGCAAGGGATTGGCCGCGCGCCCGCCGTGCCGCCGGCCGCTATTTCGGCGCGAGCACCATCAACATCTGGCGCCCCTCCATCCGCGGATAGGCTTCCACCTTCGCGATTTCCGCGACCTGCTCGGCGACACGCTGGAGCACGTTCATGCCCAGCTGGCCGTGCGACAACTCGCGGCCGCGAAAGCGCATGGTGACCTTCACCTTGTCGCCTTCCTCGATGAACTCCGCCACCTTCTTCATCTTGGTATCGTAGTCATGGTCATCGATGTTCGGACGCATCTTGATCTCCTTGATCTCCTGCGTCTTCTGCGACTTGCGCGCGGCGTTGGCCTTTTTCTGGGCCTCGTACTTGTACTTGCCGACGTCCAGGAACTTGGCGACGGGCGGATCGGCGTTGGGCGAAACCTCGACCAGGTCGAGTCCGACTTCCTGCGCCTGCGCCATCGCCTCGCGCGTGTACATCACGCCGAGATTCTCGCCCTCATGGTCGATCACGCGAACCTTCGGGCTCTGGATCCACTCGTTGAAGCGAGGGCCGTTCATCGGGGGCGCCTGCATCGGGCGGCGCATCATGGGCGGACGTATGAGTGAGTCTCCTTGTTGTCTTATCGACAATATAGTGATTTCGCTCCCTAAGCGGAAGGTGTCGCGGGACGAAGATCCGGCGGTACCGCCTCGCCCTTCAACATCGCCATCGCTTCCTCGACGGTCACGATCTGCTGCGCCTGGCTGCCGAGCCGGCGGATGGCGACCTTGCCCTCCTCCGCCTCGCGCTTGCCGACTACGAGCAGCACGGGAACCTTGGCCAGGCTGTGCTCGCGCACCTTGTAGTTGATCTTCTCGTTGCGGAGGTCCGTCTCGACGCGCAGGCCCGCCGCGCGAAGCTCGGCCGCAACCTTGCCCGCATAATCGTCCGCGTCCGACACGATGGTCGCGACCACCGCCTGCACCGGCGCCAGCCACAGCGGGAAGCGGCCGGCATGATGCTCGATCAGGATGCCAATGAAGCGCTCGAACGTGCCCAGGATCGCGCGGTGGAGCATGATCGGGCGGTGACGATTACCGTCCTCGCCGACATAGCTGGCATCGAGTCGCTCGGGCAGCACGCGGTCGGACTGGATCGTGCCGACCTGCCACGTCCGCCCGATCGCGTCGGTCAGGTGGAACTCCAGCTTGGGCGCGTAGAAGGCCCCCTCGCCCTCCAGCTCCTCGAACTTCGCCTTGATCGGCTCGGACAGGTTCGACGCCAGCACCGCCTGGCGCAGCTCCTCCTCCGCCTGGTCCCACATCTCCTCGGTGCCGAAGCGCTTTTCGGGCCGCAGGGCCAGCTTCACCGCATAATCCTCGAAGCCCAGGTCGCGATATACGCTGTCGAGCAGCTCGCAGAACTTCTGCACCTCGGCGACCAGCTGGTCCTGCCTCACGAAGATATGCGCGTCGTCCTGCGTGAACTGGCGTACCCGCATGATGCCGTGCAGCGCGCCATGCGGCTCGTTGCGGTGGCAGCAGCCGAACTCCGCCATGCGGATCGGCAGGTCGCGGTACGACTTGATCCCCTGGCGGAAGATCAGGACGTGCGCGGGGCAGTTCATCGGCTTCAGCGCCATCAGCTCGGCATCGCCGCTGATCACCGCGCCTTCGTCCTCGGTGTTCGGGATCTCGTCGGGGACGACGAACATGTTCTCGCGATACTTGCCCCAATGGCCGGACTGCTCCCACTGGCGGGCGTCCATCAGCTGCGGGGTCTTCACCTCCTCATAGCCGGCGGCATCGAGCCGGCGCCGCATATACGCTTCCAGCTGCCGCCACAGGACGAACCCCTTGGGATGCCAGAACACCGACCCCTGCGCCTCTGACTGGAGGTGGAACAGGTCCATCTCGGCGCCGATCTTGCGATGGTCGCGCTTGGCCGCTTCCTCAAGCATCGTCAGATGCGCGTCGAGCTGCTTCTTGTTGAGCCAGCCGGTGCCGTAGATGCGGCTCAGCATCGCGTTCTTCTGGTCGCCGCGCCAGTACGCGCCCGACACGCGCGTCAGCTTGAACGCCTGAGGATCGAGCTTGCCGGTGGAGGGCATGTGCGGCCCCCGGCACATGTCGAGCCACTCGCCCTGGCGATAGATGGTCAGCTCCTCGCCATCCGGCAGCTCGGCCGCCCATTCCGCCTTGAACGTCTCGCCCTGCCGCTGCCACGTCTCGATCAGCTGCTCGCGCGACCACACCTCGCGCTGAAACGGCTCGTTACGCGCGATGACGCGGCGCATCTCCTCCTCGATTGCCGGCAGGTCGTCCTCGGTGAACGGGCGGTCCTTCGGGGCGAAGTCATAATAGAAGCCGTCGTCCGTCGCCGGGCCGAAGGTGATCTGCGTCGCTGGGAACAGGTGCTGCACCGCCTCGGCCAGCACATGCGCGTAGTCATGGCGTACCAGCTCCAGCGCGTCGCCCTCGTCCTTGAAGGTGACCAGCGCCAGGTCCGCATCGCCCTCGAACGGGCGCGACAGGTCGCGAACCTGCCCGTCGACCCGGGCCGCAATGGCAGCCTTGGCCAGGCCCGGCCCGATCGCCGCGGCCACATCCGCGGGGGTAGTCCCCGGCGCTACCTCGCGGACGGAACCGTCGGGCAGCGTGATACGGAAATGGGCGGACATGTTGGACCTTTGGCTTGGGGACGTGTGCGAAGTGACACGCATATAGTGAAAATTAGCCGCAGGTCACGACCGCGCGAGCGCCTCGATCAACGCCGCCTGAAACCGCGCCGGAGCCTCCACCATCGGTGCATGCCCAAGTCCGTCCAGCCTCACGACCCGCGCGTTCGGCATTTCCTTCACCGCCGTCTCCGCCGCTTGCGGCACCGTGCGTATCCGCACCCCCGCCGGCGCGCTCGTTCCGCGAAAGGCGGTTTTATCCTCCTGGCCGATCATCAGCGTCACCGGCATCGCGATCCGCGACAGCTCGGCCGCGACCGGCTGCGTTTCGATCATGTCCGACAGCCGCGCCTGCGCCTCGCGCACCACGTCGCCGTCCGCCGACACGTACTGCCCCGCCAGCATCGCCACCCAGCGGTCGTATGCGGGTCGCCATTGCCCGTGATAATAGTTCTTGAGCTGATACGCCTTGATCGAGGCGGCGTCGGTCTTCGTCTCCTCCGCCCGCAGCTTGGCCAGCGGCGTGTAAGGCACCCCGTCCGCGATCGTATCGTTCAGGCCGAGCGGATTGACCAGCACCAGCGCGTCAGTGGCTTGCGGAAAGAGCAGCGCATAGCGCATCGCGAGCACCCCGCCCGTCGAGTGCCCGACCAAGGTCGTCCGCTCTACGCCTGCGTTCGCCAGCAGGTCGCGGGTCAGAGTCGCCAGCGCGGCAAAGCTATATTGGAAGCCGGCCGGCTTGGACGATTTGCAGAAGCCGATCTGGTCGGGAACGACGACGCGATACCCCTTCGCCGCCAGCGCCCGCGCCGTCTCGCCCCAGGTCGCGGCGCAGAAATTCTTGCCATGGAGCAGCACTGCGGTGCGGCCATTGGCAGGACCGGTCGGCGCCACGTCCATATAGGCCATGCGAAGCCCGCCGCTCTCGAACCATCGAACCGGATACGGATAATCGAACCGCTCCAGATTGGCGCCGAGCGGCACGGTAGGGGACGCGGCTTGCAGCGCGGCAGCGAGGATCAGCGAGAGCATGGGGGAGGAACGGCCAAGGCTGCCGCTATTTCCTTCCCACCGCGTTCTCCCTACCCCGCCACCTCCGTTCAGGCCAAGCACTCACCTCCGCTCGCCCTGAGCTTGACCGGACGTGAGGGAGGGACGAACGGTGGGTTGGGCTCAAACCACCCCGAACGGCACCACCCGGTTGTTCTTGTCATGCCCGATCACCGCCCGCCCGAGATAAGGCACGCCCATCTCCCCGCACCAGCGCCGGATCATCTCCTCGTCCGTCCCCTGCCAGGGCGGATCATTCTCAATCACATCCTTGATCATGCCCAGCCTGACCCCCGCCAGCCCTTTCAACTGGGTGGCGTGCGCGATCGTGAACAGCATCCGATCGATGCGGTACATCGGCTCCGACACCTCCTCCAGCAGCAACACATGGTCGGTTAGGTCCGGCAGCCACGGCGTCCCCACCAGCGCATCGAGGATCGCGATGTTGAACGCCGCCGCCGGCCGGCCGGCCAATCCGGGCTCCAGCACGCCCCGCTCCCCGCGCAACAGCCATGCCAGCGAGCGCGACACGCAGGCGCCGCCATCGTTCCGGTTCACCTCCGACGGCATCGGCCCGTGCACCGGCCTTCCGATCCGCCGGGCGTACAGCGCCGCCAGCAGGAACCCCATGTCCGAATAGCCGAGATACGTCTTGTGTCGCGCCGCCGGTCCCAGCTGCGGGATCACAGAATGGAGGATGCGGTTCGAGCCATAGCCGCCCCGCGCGAACCAGATCGCGTCGAAGCCGGGGTCGTTCGCCAGTTCCAGGAACACCGCCGCCCGCCGCTCGTCCGGCCCGGCGAAATGCCCGTCCACCTCGAAGCATTGCGGGTGAAAGACCAGCTCCACGTCGGGAAAGGAAATCGCGGCCAGCGCCGTCAGCTTCGCTTCCACGATCCGGTCGATTGGCCGGGCGGGCGCGCAGATCGCAATCTTCAACGCCTGGCCCTCAACGCGTGCGTCCCTGCTTGCTACCCGCCATCGAAGCGCGATAGCGCGGCTCCATGCAAATCGGCAACCTAGAGCAAAAGCGCTGCTTCTTCGTCGGCATCGGCGGGTCGGGGATGATGCCGCTCGCCACCATCGCCGCCGCGCGAGGAGCGGTGGTCGCCGGCTCCGACCGTTCGCTGGACCAGGGCCGTGCGCCGGCCAAGTTCGACGACCTGGCCGCGCGCGGCGTGAAGCTGTTCGCGCAGGACGGCAGCGGCATCACCTCCCCCGACCAGCTCGTGATCGCCTCCGCCGCCGTCGAGGCGAGCGTCCCCGACATGGTCCGCGCCGCCGACCTCGGCTGCCCGCGCGCCACCCGCGCCGAGCTGCTCGCCAGCCTGTTCAACGCCAGCGAGATGGCGATCGGCGTCGCCGGCACCAGCGGCAAATCGACCGTCACAGGCATGATCGGCTGGATCCTCCACGCCGCCGGCCGCGACCCGACCGTGATGAACGGCGCCGTGATGAAGAACTTCGCGCGTCCCGACGCCCCCTTCGCCAGCGCGCTGGTCGGTTCCGGCGACGCCTTCGTCAGCGAGGTGGACGAAAGCGACGGCTCGATCGCGCTCTACCGCCCCCGCGTCGCCGTGCTCAACAATGTCAGCCTCGACCACAAGGAGCTGGACGAGCTGCGCCGCCTGTTCGGCGACTTCGCGGCCAAGGCTCAGACTACGATCGTCAACATCGGAGACCCGGAATCGGCCGCGCTGGCCCGGGCGCTGCCGCGCAACGGCCTGGTCACCTTCGCTGTCGAAGCCCCCGCCGACCTCTCGGCCGAGAACCTGTCGCCCGAACCCTTCGCCATCGCCTTCGACCTGGTCGCGGGCGACGAGCGCCACCGCGTCCGCCTGTCCGTCCCCGGCCGCCACAATGTCGCCAATGCCCTAGCCGCGATCGGCGCCGCCCGCGCCGCCGGCATTCCCCTCGCCGAAGCCGCCCGGGCGATCGAGGGCTTTGCGGGCCTGAAACGCCGCTTCGAGCTGGTCGGCACCGCCGCCGGCGTGTCGGTGATCGACGATTTCGGCCACAACCCCGACAAGATCGCCGCGACGCTCGATACCCTCCACGTCTTTCCCGGCCGCCTGCTGATCCTGTTCCAGCCGCACGGCTACGGCCCGCTCAGGGTCATGCGCCGCGAGCTGGTCGCTTCCCTGGCCC
>CAKTFL010000100.1 GCA_934555855.1 uncultured Sphingomonas sp.
TCGCCATCATCGTCTCCGCCGTGCTGCCCGAAATCTTCACGCTCCGTGCCCGCGATCCGTGCCGCCGTGCAACCCGTTTCTGCCGGGAGAGGTACCGCCGCTACAGGTCGGGCAGCGCCTGGTCCGCGATGCCCCAGCCCCGCAGCGCGCGGCTGTTGGCGCGCTCGATCAGCGTCGCCGCGTCGCGCACGCACCAGGGGTGGGCGTTTTCCATGTCGCGCAGCTCGGTCCAGGACACCGGCACGGCGACCGGCGCGCCGGCGCGGGCGCGGGCGGCATAGGGCATGATCGCCGTCGCTCCGCGCTGGTTGCGGAGATAATCGACGAAGATCCGCCCCTTGCGCTTCGCCTTGGCCATGTTGGCGACGAAGCGGGCGGGGTCCGACTGTTCCAGCGCGCGGGCGAAGCGCTCCGCGAAATCGCGTACAGCCGGCCATTCGGCGCTGGGCGTCAGCGGCACGACGACGTGCACGCCCTTGCCGCCCGACAGCAGCGGAAACGTGGTAAGCCCCAGTTCGCCGAGCAGGTCCTTCAGATGCTCGGCCGCGCGGCGCGTGTCGGCAAAGTCGAGTCCCTCGTCGGGGTCCAGGTCGAACACCATTCGGTCGGGCTGCTCCAGATGCTGCACCGTGGAGCCCCAGCCATGCAGCTCGATCGTGCCCATCTGCACGCAGGCGACCACCCCGTCCGCGTCGGTGACGTACAGGTAGTTCTCGGTCGATCCGTCCTTTTCGCGGATCGGCACCTGGTGGACGAACTCGCCGAAGCTGCCGGCATCATGCTTCTGGAAGAAACATTTCTTGCCGCGTCCCTGCGGGCATCGCACCAGGCTGATCGGGCGGTTGGCGGTCCAGGGCAGCATGATCGGGGCAACTGCCGCATAATAGTCGGCCAGCTCGCCCTTGGTGACGGTCGAGTCGGGAAAGATCTCTCGCTCGCGGCTGGAGACCTTCACATGCACCGCGGGCGCTTCGGGGGCCGGCACCGCCCTTTCCACCACGACCTCCTTCGCGCTCTTGTCGCCGCGCAGCCCCAGAAAGCTCGGATGGCGCAGCACGCCGTCCGGCGTCACCTCGGTATAGGCGATCTCCGCGACCAGCTCCGGCCTGATCCAGCGCGCACCCCGCACCGCCGCCCGGCCGAGGTTCTTCGGCACGTCGACGGTCGGCGTCTTGCGCGCCAGCCCGTCCATCCGCTCGCGCAGCTCGTCCATCAGCCCGTGGCTGAAGCCGGTGCCGACCTTGCCGGCATAGCGCAGCGTCCCGTCCTCATGGACGCCCAGCAGCAGCGACTTGAACCCGCGCTTCTTGTCGGATTCGGTCCAGCCGACGATCACGAATTCCTGCCGCCGGGTGCACTTTGCCTTTACCCACGCCCGCGTCCGGTCGCCGCGATAGGGGGCGTCGGCCAGCTTGGAGACGACGCCCTCCAGCCCCTCGGCGCACATCGCCTCGAACAGCTTCTCGCCCGCGCCGACGACATGTTCGGCGAACTGGATGCGCGCGTCACCGCCGATCAGCGGCCGCAGCCGCTCCTTGCGCTGGACGTTGGGCAGCGCCGTCAGGTCTTCGCCATCGAGGGCGAGCAGGTCGAAGGCGAAGAAGCTCATGTCGCCGCCGGCCGAAATCGCGTCCTTGAGCGTCGAGAAGTCCGGCCGCCCGTCCTTGAACGCGACGATTTCGCCATCCATCAGCGCGGACCCGACCGGCAGGGCGGCGGCGGCCTCCGCAATCCCGGCGAACTTGTCGGTCCAGTCCAGCCCGCTGCGGGTATAAACCCTGGCCCTGCCCCCCGCGACCGCGACCAGCGCGCGATAGCCGTCATATTTGATCTCGTGCAGCCACTGGCTGCCCGCGGGAACGCTGTCGACCAGCGTGCAGAGCTGCGGCGGCTGGAAGGAGGGCATGTTCGCGGCCCTGCCTTTCCCCTCCCTCCGGCTCCCGCGCAGGCGGGAGTCCGGACTCGGCCCTTCCTTACGCGGGGGGACGTTCTTGGGCTCTGCGCCCTCCGCGATCTCCTGCATCGTCCGCCCGGTCGACACGCTGGTCAGCGCCTCCTCGGTCAGCGTGTCGGTGCCGCCCGCCTCGGCATCGCCGATCTTGCGCAGCAGCCAGTTCTCGTTCTTCTCCCGCCCGCGCGGCTTCAGCCGGATCAGCAGCCATTCGCCCTTCATCCGCTCGCCGTGCAGGGTGAAGTGCAGGTGCCCCTTGTCCAGGTCCTTGGCCGACTTGCCCGGTACCGGCTCCCAGCTGCCGCGATCCCACAGCATCACCGTGCCGCCGCCATATTCACCCTTGGGGATCGTCCCCTCGAAGGTGGCATAGGACAGGGGATGGTCCTCAGTCCTGACCGCGAGCCGCTTTTCGTCGGGATCCAGGCTCGGCCCGCGCGTCACCGCCCAGCTCTTCAGGACGCCGTCGACCTCCAGCCGGAAATCCCAGTGCAGCCGCGTCGCGTCATGCTTCTGCACCATGAAGCTGTGCCCGTTGCCCGGCTCGAACTCGCCTTTCGGTTCGGCGGTCCTGGAAAAGTCGCGCTTGGCATTGTAGCGGGCGAGGGGATCGGCGTCGGCCACGGGTTACGTGCCTCTCGATCGGGTCCGCGCGATGGCGGGGACCCAGTCCGGGCTCCCGCCTTCGCGGGAGCACATCATTCGGGGCCTAAGCACGCTTCCGCGCCGTCGGCTTCTTCTCGTCGGTCGCCTTGGCCGCAGCCGCCTTCTTCGCCGGCGCCTTCTTCGCCGCCGGCTTGGCGTCGGCCGCCGCCTTCCCGCCCTCCATCGACTTTTTCAGCGCCGCCATCAGGTCGACCACGTTGCTACCGCGCGACGGCGCGCCGCTGTCCTTTTCCTCCAGGATCTTCTTGCCGCCGGCCTTGCGCTTCTGTTCGATCAGGTCGCGCAGCGCGTCGACATAGCGGTCGTGGAACTCCTGCGGCGTGAACGGTCCCGACTTCTTCTCGATCAGTGCCTCGGCCAGGTCGAGCAGGTCCTCGTCGGGCTTGCCGTCCGGGATCTCGCGAAAATAGCCCTGCGCCTTGTGCACCTCATCGGCGTAGCGCAGCGTTTCCAGCACCATGCCGCGCCCGCACGGTTTCAGGCTGACGACATATTCGCGCCCCCGCATCGCCAGCTGGCCCAGCCCGACCTTGCCCGTGCGTTTCAGCGCCTCGCGCAGCACGATGAACGCTTCCTCGGCCAGGTCGTCGGCGGGGACGACGAAATACGGCTTTTCGTAATACAGCACGTCGATTTCGGACGCGTCGACGAACTGGGTCAGCTCCAGCGTCTTCTTGGACTCCAGCTTGACCGCGTCGATCTCCTCCTGCTCCAGCAGGACGAACTCGCCCTTCGACACCTCATAACCCTTGACGATCTCGTCCGTGTCGACGGGGCCGACGCCATTGACGATCTTCTCATAATGGATCGGCTGGCCGGTCGGCTCGTGGATCTGCTTGAAGCTGACCTGCGCGCCCGATTTGGTCGCGGAATAGATTTCCACCGGGATGGAAACCAGCGCCAGTCGGATCTGTCCTTGCCAATAGGCACGTGCGGGCATTGGAGGCACCTCGTTGCGAAGGCGATTCAAAGCTTGGGCGCGGGAGTCGTTCCAACTCCTTTTCTGCCGTTCGGGCTGAGCTTGTCGACGCCCTGCCTTCCTTCTTTCTGCCACCGTTCGTCGGCCGGGGCGACCGACCGCTGTCCTACAGGATCGGCCCTGCGCTATGATCCGCTCATGACCCTGCCCCTTGCCCTGCTTCTGCTGCTCCTGGCCGCTTTCGTCTATCGCGCCCCGGCAAGCTGGAACCGGAATGACAAGGGGGGACGTAGTGTCCGGTTCCGTGACGGCAGCCGTTCCGGATCGAACGTCCGGTGCCGCGAATCAGCCCGGACGCACCCGCCGTCCGGCCCAGGGGTTTGGGATCGGACGTCGCTTGGGCTAAGGGTGCGGGCGTGATGGCCGACGATCCCTTTGCCCTGTTCGATAGCTGGTTCGCCGAAGCGCAGGCGGCGGAACCCAACGATCCCAACGCGATGGCGCTGGCCACGGCGGACGTAGCCGGCCGCCCATCGGCGCGCATGGTGCTGCTGAAGGGGCATGGGCCGGACGGATTCGTGTTCTACACCAACCGCGACAGCCGCAAGGGCGGCGATCTCGCCGCCAATTCGGAGGCCGCGTTGCTGTTCCACTGGAAGTCGCTGCGGCGGCAGATCCGGATAGAGGGCGCGGTCACCCCGGCGAGCGACGCCGAATCGAACACCTATTTCGCCTCGCGCGGGCGGGATTCGCAGCTCGGCGCCTGGGCATCGGACCAGTCCCGCCCCCTCGACACCCGCGACACGTTCGAAGCGCGCTACGAGGCGCGGCGCGCGGAGTTCGAGGGGCGCGACGTGCCCCGGCCACCGCATTGGGGCGGCTATCGCGTGACGCCGCGCGCCATCGAGTTCTGGCAGGATCGCGCGCATCGCCTACATGAGCGGCGGCTGTTCACCCGCACCGGCGACGGCTGGAACGAAGGGCTGCTTTTTCCATGACGCGGGACGAACGCCGCAAGATCATTCCCTTCGCCATCCGCGCGGCGCTCGCCAGCGTCGCCATGGCGCTGTTCCTGCTGGCGCTGAAGGGATATGCCGCCTGGCAGACCGGATCGGTGGCGATGCTCGGCTCGCTCGCCGACACCGCACTCGACCTGCTGGCGAGCCTCGTCACCCTGTACGGCGTCCGGCTCGCCGCGGAGCCCGCCGATCACGACCACCGCTTCGGCCATGGCAAGGCGGAGGCGCTGGCCGCGCTGTTCCAGGTGGGGCTGATCACCGCATCCGCCGTGGGCATCGCCTGGCGCGCGATCCTGGCGCTGGGGGAGCGGGCTCCGACCCAGGACGCGGAGTTCGGCATCGGCGTGTCGCTGGTCGCGATCGCCGCGACGATGGTCCTGCTCGCCTATCAGCGCTCGGTGATCCGCCGCACGGGTTCGGTCGCGATCATGGCGGACAATGTCCATTACCAGTCGGACGTGCTGCTTAACGGCTCGGTTATCCTGGCGCTGGTGCTCGACCAGTATTTCGGCTTCGTGAAGGCGGACCCGATCTTCGGCATCGTCATCGCGCTCTGGCTCGCCTGGGGCGCGTTTCAGGCGTCGTCCAACGCGATCGACCAGCTGATGGACAAGGAATGGCCGGACGATCAGCGCGCCCGCTTCCTCGACGTCGCCGCACGCCAGCCGGGGTTGCGGGGCATTCACGACTTCCGCACCCGTCGTTCGGGCAGCCACGATTTCGCGCAATTCCACATGGAGGTCGATCCCGGCCTGACCGTCGCCCGCGCGCATGACCTGGTCGAGGGGGTCGAGCGCAACCTGAAAACCGCGTTCCCGAAGGTGGAGGTGCTGATCCACCTCGATCCCGAAGGGCATGTGGACACCGACAATCCCCTGGCGGAGGCGGACGTGACACCTCATTGGTTCGGCAAGCGGGTCGGCGCCTGATGCGTATTCCCTTCGCGCAGATCGACGCCTTCGCCACCGAGGCGTTCGTCGGCAATCCGGCGGCGGTGATGCCGCTGACCGACTGGCCGGACGACGCGATCCTTCAGAAGATCGCGGAAGAGAACAACCTGTCCGAAACCGCCTTCCTTGTGCCGGCCGCCGACGAGGATGTCGACTACGAACTGCGCTGGTTCACGCCGGGCGCGGAGGTGGCGCTGTGCGGCCATGCGACGCTGGCGAGCGGGCATTTCGTCCTCAGCTCCGGCGTCGAACAGGACAGCGTCCGCTTCCGCACCCGCCGCTCGGGCGTGCTGGAGGTCGCGCGTCAGGATGCGGGCTATCGGATGAGCCTGCCCGCCTGGAAGCCGGCGCCCCGCGACCTGCCGCGGGTTGTGGCTGCGCTGCGCGTCGCGGGCGTGGTGGACACGCAGTTCCACGACAAGGGCTATGCGCTGGTCGTGGTCGACGACGAGGCGACGGTCCGCGACTGCGCGCCCGACCTGCGGGGGCTCGCCGAAGAGGGTGATCTGGTCGTCATCGTCGCGGCGCAGGGCAGGGAGTTCGATATCGTCAGCCGGGTGTTCGTGCCCGCCTTCAAGATCGACGAGGACCCGGTGACCGGCTCGGCCCATGCGGTGATGGTTCCCTATTTCGCGGAAAGGCTCGGCCGCGACCGGCTGACCGCCTATCAGGCGAGCGCGCGCGGCGGACGGCTCGGCTGCTCGCTGGAGGGCGACCGCGTGGCGCTGACCGGCACCTGCGTGACGGTGATCGAGGGCACGTTCCTGCTACCCTGAACGCTCGCGGTCCGGGCGGAGCCTATCCCGGTCCCGTTCGTGCTGGGCTTGCCGAAGCATTGCCCTTCTTCGCTGGCGAGGCGACGAGGAGGGCAGCCCTTCGACCGGCTCAGGGTAAACGGGAAGGAAGAATGCGAGCCGATCGGGCGCTCACGCCGCCAGTGCGACCGCCTCGGTCTGCTCGATCCAGCCGCCGCCCAGCACCCGCTCCCCGGCATACAGCACCGCCGCCTGACCGGGGGCGACGCCATATTCGGGCTGGTCGAACACCAGCCGCTCCCCCTCCAGCCGGGCGGGAACCGGACGGGCCATGGAGCGGACCTTGGCGGTCAGCGGCCCCTGGTGATCGCCGCCGATCCAGTTGACCCCGGACAGCCGCGCCGCCGCCACCGCCAGTGCCGCGCGGGGGCCGACCACGACCTGCCGCGTCTCGGGCACCAGCCGCACCACATATAGTGGCTCCGGACTGCCGCCGATCTCCAGCCCCCGGCGCTGGCCGACGGTGAAGTGGATCAAGCCGCGATGCTCGCCCAGCCGCCGCCCGGTCATGTCGACGATCTCGCCCGCTGTGTCCGCTTCCGGCCTCAGCTTGCGGACGAGGCCGGCATAATCGCCATCCGGCACGAAGCAGATGTCCTGGCTGTCCGGCTTGGCCGCGACGCCAAGCTCCAGCGCCGCCGCGATTTCCCGCACCCGCGCCTTGGGCAGGCCGCCGAGCGGGAAACGCAGATAGTCGAGCTGCGCCTGAGTGGTCCCGAACAGGAAATAGCTCTGGTCCCGCGCCGGGTCGGCGCCCCGGTGCAGCTCCGCCCCGGCCGGGCCGGCGACACGGCGGACATAATGGCCGGTCGCCATGCAATCGGCGCCGAGGTCGCGGGCGAGCGCGAGCAGGTCGGTGAACTTGGGTCCCGTGTTGCACTGCACGCACGGGATCGGCGTCCGCCCGGCGAGATATTCGTCGGCGAAGCGATCCACCACCTGCGTGCGGAAGCTCGATTCATGATCGAACACGTAATGGGCGATGCCCAGCCGATCGCACACCGCCCGCGCGTCGCGAATGTCGCGCCCCGCGCAGCACGCGCCCGCGCGCCCCACCGCCTCGCCATGATCATAGAGC
>CAKTFL010000101.1 GCA_934555855.1 uncultured Sphingomonas sp.
GCATGGGCGATCAGCGCGCCGAAGTCGAAGGTCATGTCCTCGCCCGCCTCGGCGCGGCCGAAGGGCTGGCCGTTCAGGTCGACGTTGAGCCGCCGGTGCAGCTTGCCGTCGCGCCACCATTCGCCAAGGCTGGCGGGCGTCACGAAGACGGGGGAAAAGGCGCTGGCCGGCTTGGACTGGAAAAAGCCGAAGCCCTTGGCCAGCTCGCCCGGGATCAGGTTCCGCAGCGACACGTCGTTGGTCAGCCCGACCAGGCGGACGGCGGCGAGCGCCTCCTCACGGCTGGCGCCGAGCGGCACGTCGCCGGTGACAACCACTACCTCCGCCTCCAGGTCGCAGCCCCAGCTTTCATCGGCGAGCGGGATCGGGTCGCGCGCGCCCAGGAAGCCGTCGGAGCCGCCCTGATACATCAGCGGATCGTGCCAGAAGCTGTCGGGCATCTCCGCGCCCCGCGCCTGCCGCACCAGCGCGACGTGGTTCACATAGGCCGATCCGTCCGCCCATTGATAGGCGCGCGGCAGCGGCGCGGCAGCGTCGTGCTCGTGAAACCGTTCGCGCGGGATCGCCTCATGCTCAAGGTCGGTGGCGAGGTTTTCCAGCGCGGGGGCAATCAGGTCCCAGCCATCCAGCGCCGCCTGCAGGGTCGGCACGATGTGCCCGGCATCGGCATACCAGGCGAGGTCGTCCGACACGACCGCCAGCCGGCCGTCCCGCCCGTGCTTCAGGCTTGCGAGCTTCATGCCACCTCTCCCAATGTCCTGTCCCGCTTTTTGCGCCAGAGCGGCGCCGCGGACAAGCGGGCGGTGAAACCCGCCCGCTTGCCGGACTCGCGGCTCAGGCCCGGCGCAGCTGGGCGATACGCTCGTCGACGCGGCGTTCCAGGATGGTCAGCGGCATTGCGCCTTCCTTCAAGATGTCGTGGAACTGCTTCAGGTCGAACCGGGCACCGAGCGCCGCCTGCGCCTTGGCGCGAGCACGGGTCCAGGCCATGTGCCCGACCTTGTAGCTGCACGCCTGCCCGGCCTGGGTGCAATAACGCTCCACCTCGCGCTGGGTGCGGGGCCGGGCGAAGCCGGTGGTGGCGACCATGTAGTCGGTGGCCTTTTCCCGGCTCCACCGCTTGGCGTGGATGCCCGTGTCCACCACCAGACGGGTGGCGCGGAACAGGAAGGATTGCAGATAGCCCACGCGCTCCAGCGGGGTCGCATAGGCGCCCAGCTCCTCGGCCAGCTGCTCCGCATACAGCGCCCATCCTTCCGAATAGGCCGAGAAGAAGCCGATCTTCCTCAGCGTCGGAATGTCGCGCGATTCCTGCGCCAGGCTGATCTGAAGGTGATGCCCCGGAACGCCTTCATGATAGGTCAGCGATGGCAGGGTGTATTTCGGCCAGTCGCCCACATCCTTCAGGTTGACGAAGTAGATCGCCGGCCGCGTGCCGTCGAGGGAGGCCCGGTTGTAATAGCCGTTCGACGCGCCGTCCTGAATCTCCACGGGCACCGCCCGGATTTCCAGCGGCTGTGTCGGCAGGGTGGAAAAGGCGCGCGGCAGCCGGGCGCCCATCGCCTTCACGCCCTCGTTCAGCCCGGCGATCAGCTCCGCCCGGCCGGCATCCGTATTGGCGTAAAGCTGGTCCGGGGCGACGTTCAGCTTCGCCAGCCGCTCGCCCACCGTGCCGCCGCGATAGCCCTGCGACACCAGGATCCTGTCGATCTGGCCGCTGATCTCCGCGACCTGAGCGAGGCCGATGCGATGCACCTCGTCCGGGCTCATCGTCGTGGTCGTCGCCTGGGCCAGCGCCATCGCGTAGATCGCGTCGCCGTCCGGCACCCGCCAGATGCCGTCGCCGGGGCGAGTGGTCGGCTTCAGTCGCTCGATAAGCGCGATCTGCCGGTCGAGCGCCGGATAGACCTTCTGCTCGACGATAGTCGTGGCGCGGCCCTGCCAGTCGCCCGCCAGTCCTTTCGCCGACGCGCGCCGGACGAGCGACTGGACGATGCTCGACGTCGCCGCCGGCTGTCCGCGCAGCTTCCGCATCTGCCCCAGCGTCAGGTCGAGCGACCAGCCGGGCGCGAGCAGGCCGCGCGCCGCCTCCGCTTGCTGCATGGCGCTTTCCTGGTCGAGCACGGTCGCGAACTGGTCCAGCCGCGACAGATAGGCGTCCGCGTCGGCCGCCACATTGATCGTGTGCGCCGTGTTGAGGAAATCGGGAACGGAGAAATAGGCGCCGCCCTGCTGGAAGATGCGATAGGGCCGGATCGCGCTGTCGATGCCGAACCGATCGGCGGAGGCGATCTGCGTCTCCAGCGAGTACAGCACCACTTCCCGGTTCAACCGCGCCGCGGGCGACAGGCCCGCTTCCCCGAAACCACGCAGCCGCGCGATCGCCGCCTTGGTCTCGGCGACGTCACTCGCGCGCTTTTCGGGAGTGCGCGGCGACAGGCGACCCTTCGCACCGGCCATCGTCCCGCGATCGAGCCCGAGCGACGTCGCCAGCTCCGGCGCGCGCGTCACCGCCTGCTGGAACACCTGTTCGAACGCGGTGTCGAGCGCGGCGTCGCCGGATGCCTGCGCCCAGACGGTCTGCGGCAGCGTGGCGGCAAGCGCGGCCGCGCTGCCCGATCCGATGAACTGACGACGGTTGATGGTCATGACGTGTGATCTCCAGCGGATCGGTTGAGAGGGTAGCGAAGGGGTGGCTCAGGCGATCGACCATCGACGGCGCACGACCTGCTCCAGCACCGCGAGCGGCATCGCGCCCTGCGACAGGACGGCATGGAACGCCTTCAGGTCGAAACCGGGCTGTTTTCGCGCTTCGTCGCGCAGGCGGGTCCAGACGGTGTGACCGATCTTGTAGCTGCACGCCTGGCCGGGCCAGACTGTGTAGCGATCGATTTCGCCCTGGCTGCGGCCGCGGGCGATGCCGGTGGTGGCGATCAGATAGTCGGTGGCCCTTTCCCGGCTCCAGCGCTTGGCGTGCATCCCGCTGTCGACCACCAGCCGCGTCGCCCGGAACAGCAGCGATTGCAGATAGCCGACCTGCCCCAGCGGATCGCCTTCGAACATGCCCATCTCGTCGGCCAGCTGCTCGGCATACAGAGCCCAGCCCTCGGAATAGCCGCTGAAGAAACCGCGCCGGCGGATCAGCGGAATGGCCGTGCTTTCCAGCGCGACGCCGACCTGCAGGTGATGGCCCGGCACCGCCTCGTGATGGGTCAGGGTCGCCAGCCCGAATTTAGGCCGGTCGAACGTGTCGCGCAGGTTGATGTAGTAGATGGCCGGCCGCGACCCGTCGAGAGACGCGTTCTCGTAATACCCGCCCGGCGCGCCCGCCTGAATAGTGGGGGGCACGCGGCGGACCTCCACCGGCGCGCGGGGCACGTCGGCGAACGCCTCCGGCAAGCGCGCCTGCATGGCGCGGATCTGGGCGTTGAGCTGCGCCAGCAGGGCCGTGCGCCCCTCATCGGTATTGGCGTAAAGCTGGTCGGGCCGCCGGTTCAGCGCCGCCAGCCGCTCGCCGACCGTGCCCGCAGTCATCCCTTGCGCCTTGAGGATGGCATCAATGCGGCCGCCGATCTCGGCCACCTGCGCCAGGCCGAGCCGATGGATCTCGTCGCCGCTCATCGCCACCGTGGTCGCCGCTTCCGCCGCCGCCGCGTAATAGGCGTCGCCGTCCGGCAGGCGCCAGCAGCCCGCCTCGTGGCTGGCCCGCCCACGCAGCTCGGTGGCGAAAGCCCGCTGCCGCTCCAGCGCGGGGAAGATGCGCGTCCCGACGATACCGGCCGCCCGGACGGCGTGAGTGTCGGGCAGGCCCGCAGCCTTCAGCTTGTTGGCGAGGCTTCCCACCATCACCGTTTGCGCGGCCGGGCGCTCCAGCACCGCCGTCATCTGCGTGATCGTCGTGTTCAGGATATAGTCCGGCGCGAACACGCCCCGCGCGGCGTCGCTGCGCTGGCGGTCCGTGTCCGCGTCGATCGCCCCGCCAAAGGCATCGAGCCGCGCCAGATAGGCATCCGCCTCGCCCGCGTTCCGCACGCGCACCTGCGATTCCAGGAAGTCCGGCACGTCGCGATAGGCGCCGGCCAACTGGCTGAGCACATAAGGCGCGAACCGGCCGAGGCTGCTGCCATAAGTGAACCGCTCGGCGCCGCCGATCGCGCGGGTGAGCTGGTAGCTGACCACGTCATGATCGAGCCTCGCCGCCGGAGACAGGCGGGCGGTGTCCACTCCGCTCAGTTCGCGAAGCTCGGCCCGCGCCCGCGCCAGTTCCCGCGCCTGACCACCCGCCGAGCGATCATCCAGTCGGCCCCTCAATTTCTCCCGAGGACCCGTGTCCAGCCCCAGCCGCGTCGCCTGTTCGGGAGAGCTGTTCAGCCGGGCATAGAAGAAGCGGTCCAGCATCGCCCGCAGCGCCGCGTCGCCCGAACCGGCCGGCTCCGCCGCGGCAACGGCCCGCCCTGCCGTGAACACGGCGCCGGCCGTCAATGCTCCCGACACGAACTGACGACGATCCATGCTGCCCCCGCGAACCGATTTCTGCGGCCTTGTTGGCGCCGCTCGCTCCTAAGGTGCCCGGTCGACGGAGGCATGTCCATGCGGTTGCCTGCTGAAACAGCGGAGTTTTTCCACATATCGCGGCCTAATCGCGACCCCGGAATTTAAGTGTCGCTTTTCCGCAACATCTTTCGGAATTGTTGCGTTGCGGCGTCAAGCTTGTTGCGCCGACAGGATCGATCTTGCAGCTTCGTGACAGGCCGATCCGGCCATACCCGCCACCTCTGGGGAGAGGATGGCGTACAGGGGGGTATTGAATGAACGTCCAATTCCGGCGTCGATTGCTTGCGTCCACGCTGTTCGTCGCTGCCAGCATGTCGGCCGGCCACGCCGCCGCACAGGTCACCCAGCCGGTCGAGGCGTCGCCCGAGGCTCAGGCCGAGGCGGGCCGCGACCGCGAGGAGGTCATCGTCACCGGATCGCGCATCGCGCGTCCCGATCTGGAAACCGCCAGCCCCGTCAACGTCGTGGGCAGCGCGGAAATCAACTTCCGCCAGCCCGGCACCGCTGAGGAGCTGTTGCGCGACCTGCCGTCCGTTCGTCCTGCGGTCGGTCCCGGCGTCAACAACGGATCGGCCGGCGCCGCCACGATCGACCTGCGCGGCATCGGCGTGGAGCGTACCCTGGTCCTGCTCGACGGCCGCCGCCTGGTGCCGTTCGGCCTGGACGGCCTGGTCGACACCAACAACATTCCCGTCGGACTGCTTGAGCGCGTCGACATCGTCACGGGCGGCGCGTCGTCGGTATACGGCGCCGACGCGGTGGCGGGCGTGGTGAACTTCATCACCAAGCGCGATTTTTCCGGCGTCGACGCCCAGGCGAACTACCGCATCTCGGAGCGCGGCGATGCGGCCCGCTTTCGCGCGGACCTGCTGCTCGGCGGCAACTTCGCCGACGGCCGCGGCAATGCGGTGCTCGCGGTCGGCTATACCAAGTCAGACCCGCTGCTCCACACCCAGCGCGAGATCAGCAGCGTCCCGATCAGCTCCGTCACCGGGCTCTATTCCGGCGCGCCGGCGGCTCAGGTCACGATCTTCGCCTCGCCCAGCAACGCTTCGCTCGGCCTGCCGGCGGGCGCGAACCTGGGCGCGGTAGTAAACCCGGCCACCGGCCTGTTGCAGACCGCGACGCCGGCCGACACCTACAACACCAACAACGGCACCTTCTTCCAGACGCCGATCAACCGCATCAACACTTATGCCTCGGCGCGCTACGAGTTCTCCGACGCGCTGGAGCTGTACGGCAGCGCGCAGTTCACCCGCAGCGAGGTGCGGTTGCAGCTCGCTTCGTCGGCGACCTTCGGCAACACCTATCAGCTGCCGCTGAACAACCCTTATCTGCCAGCTGGCGTCCGCAACCAGATCTGCAACTCGGACACCAACACCCGTCTTGCCGGCATCCAGCCGCTGGTCGATCCGACCGCCTGCGCCGCGGCGGCGACCGCCGTGGGCGGTCCCGGCACGCCGGGCTATCTGGAGGTGCCGGTGGTCGCGCAGCGCCGCTTCACCGAATATGGCCCGCGCCTGCAAAGCTATGAATTCAACATGTTCCAGCTTCAGGGCGGCGTTCGCGGCACCGTGCTGGGCGGGCTGAAATACGACGTGTCGGGCCAATATGGCGAAACCTCGCAGCAGCAGGTCCGCGGCAACTGGGGATCGTTCTCGAAGGTGCAGCAGTCGCTGCGCGCGTATCGCAATGCGGCCGGGCAGCTGGTCTGCTCCAACACCGCCAATGGCTGCGTGCCGCTGAACCTGTTCGGCCCGAACGGCTCGATCAGCCAGGACCAGCTCGACTTCATCGACCTGGACGCGATCATCAACCGCAAGGTGACGCTGGGCGTCATCACCGGCAATATCGGCGGCGACCTGTTCGGCCTGGCCTCTCCGCTGGCGGAATCGCCGATCGGCTTCTCGGTGGGCGGCGAGTATCGCCGGCTGACCGCCCGTTCGACGCCGGACGGCCCGTCCCAGATCCAGGGCGAGGTGCTGGGCACCGGCGCGCGCACGCCGCCCGATTTCGGCGAATACAGCGTCAAGGAAGCGTTCGGCGAGATTATCATCCCGCTGGTCCAGAACGTGCCGTTCATTCACGACCTTCAGGCCGAAGGCGGCATCCGCTATTCCGATTACACCACCACCGGCAGCAGCACGACGTGGAAGGCGGGCGGCACCTATGAGCCGGTCCACGGCTTCAAGTTCCGCGGCATGTACCAGCGCGCTGTTCGCTCGCCCAACATCAGCGAGCTGTTCCAGTCGCCGGTGCAGGCGCTCGGGAACCTGACCAGCGATCCGTGCCAGGGCGCGGTGGCAGCCGCGCTGGGCACGCTGTGCGTCGCGACCGGGGCACCGGCGGGAACGATCGGGTCGATCCCCGCTCCGACTTCCGGCCAGATCAACAACACCACGTCGGGCAACCGCAATCTGGACGTGGAGCGGGCCACCACCTACACGCTGGGCGGCGTCATCTCGCCCAGCCATCTGCTGCCCGGCTTCTCGCTGACCGCGGACTATTTCAACATCCGCATCAAGCAGGCGATCACCCAGCCGGCGCAGGGCGACATCCTGAACGGCTGCTATTCGCCAGCGCTGAATCCCGGCTTCGCCTTCAATCCGTTCTGCGAGCTGGTCGGGCGCAACCCGCTGACCGGCAGCCTCAACGGCGCGGGTGAAACGCCGGGCGTGATCCTGACCTACTCCAACCTCGGCGTGATCGAGACGGCGGGCGTCGATATCGGCGTGAACCAGCGGGTGCGGCTGGACGATCTGGGCCTGAACAATGGCGGCCAGGTCAGCTTCGGCTTCAACGCGACCTGGCTCGATTACTACCACTTCCAGGCGACGCCGAACG
>CAKTFL010000102.1 GCA_934555855.1 uncultured Sphingomonas sp.
ATCTTGTCCCGGTCGAGCGCCATCTTCACCGCGCGCGTCTTTTCGGTGGCGATGGTGGAGACACGATCGACGCCTTCCTCGAAGCCACGCGGATCAAGCTTCAGGATCTTGTCGTTGCCGGTCGGGATGACGCGGCTGTAATCGGGGAAGGTTCCGTCGATCAGCTTGGAGGTCAGGATCGCCTGGCCGAGGTCGAAGCGGACCTTGGTGCCCGACAGCGACACGCCGACCGATCCGTCCACCTCGTCGAGCAGCTTGCGAAGCTCCGCCACGCATTTGCGAGGCACGATCACGTCGGGCATCCCGGACGCGCCCTCCGGCTGGGGCACGGTGACGCGCGCCAGGCGATGGCCGTCCGTCGCAGCCGCCTTCAGCACCGGCTGTCCGCCCGCGCCGTCGGCGGCGACATGGAAGAAGATGCCGTTCAGGTAATAGCGCGTCTCCTCGGTGGAGATAGCGAAGCGCGTCTTGTCGATGATCTGTTTCAGCGTTTCCGCCGGCAGTTCGAACTGGGTCGGCAACTCGCCCTCGGCGATCACCGGGAAGTCGTCGCGCGGCAGGGTGCCGAGCGAAAAGCGCGCGCGGCCGGCGACAATGGTCATGCGGCCCTCAGCGACGGTCAGCTGGACCTGCGATCCCTCCGGCAGCTTGCGGGCGATGTCGAACAGCGTGTGCGCCGACACGGTGGTAGATCCCGGCTGGTCGATCGCGGCGGCGATCGATTCGTTGATCTGCAGGTCCAGGTCCGTCGCCATCAGCTTCAGCTGGCCGGCGTCGGTCGCTTCCAGCAGCACGTTGGACAGGATCGGGATGGTGTTGCGCCGCTCCACCACCGACTGGACGTGGCTGAGCCCCTTCAGCAGAGTCGCGCGTTCGATCGTCGCCTTCATCATATCCCCCCGCCGCCAGCGACTCCATGCGCCGGGGCAAATCGCTCGGGTTCGTGTCCTAGCCAAAGAAGAAGGGCCGGAGCAAGCGCCCCGAGCCTTATGACACGCCTCTCGGCGTGAGCGGTGCCGGCTCTCTCCCCCTCCCCACCTCCCACGCCAGTACCATGCATGGGAGGTGGGGAGGGGGGAAGGCCGGCACCTTTATCCGCATGAGCGGATCAGCTCAGCCGCTCAGAAGCGGAAGCCGTAGCTCGCCACGACCTGATGACGGTCGGTGTCGACGTCGAAACGGCCGCTGGTGGCGCCGTTCGGATAGCTGATCCGGGCATCCTCGTAATTCGAGTAGCGATATTCGATCTTGGCGAAGCTGTTGCTGCCGATCGCATGTTCGACGCCCGCGCCGATGCGCCAGCCGTCCAGCTTGAAATCGGTGTCCGTCTGGTTGTTGGTGTTGCCGGCCAGCACGTTCAGCTTCGAATTGGTGTAGCCGCCCTTGGCATAGACCAGCGTCGAGGGGGTGGCGAGGACGCCGGCGCGCACGCCGACATAGATGTCGCGGCCCTGGTCGACACGGCCGAAGCCGAAGTCGCTGGTATAGTCGTTGCGGTCGCTCTTGGCGGTCGAGTCGGTCAGCTCCGCCTCCGCGCCGATCAGCGCGCCGCCGATCGCCGCGTCATAGCCGACGCCGATGCCGTACAGGAGACCGTCGATCTTCTGATCGTCGCGGCCGTTGTTGTTGCTGACGCTGCTGCCGGCGCCGACATGGTCGTAGCCGATCGTCGCCTCGACCCGCGGGCCGGTGAAGACGGGATTGGTGTCCTGGGCGAGCGCCGGGGTGGCCGCGATGGCGGTGCCGGCCGCGAGGACGGCGAGGGTGATGTGACGCATGTACGCAACTCCGTTACTAAGCTTGGGCCGGCTAAATGGAACAGGACGTGGTGCGTTGCATGAACCTCACCTAAACGGCGAAAACCGTGGCGATTGTGCCACACAGGCAGCGCTGGGGGTTGAAGCGGCGGGGATGGCTACCAAGAGCGGGGTGCGGGCGATCATCGTGCTGCTGCTTGCGGCCGCGCTGGCCCCCGCCGCTGCCTTGGCGCGTGAGACGATCGGCATCTACAAGGGCTGGGGCGCCTTTCGCGACCCGGGCAGTCAGGCACGATGTTTCGCCATCGCCCGGCCAGTGGTGGCGGGCGGACAGCCGCGATGGCAGCCTTTCGCCAGTGTCGCGGACTGGCCGGCGCGGGGCCTCGCCAGCTCGCTTCACGTCCGCCTCAGCCGCGAGCGGGACCGCTCGGCCGGCGTGACGCTGACCATCGGCGAGCGGCGGTTCGGGCTGGTCGCAGGCGGTGTCGATGCCTGGGCGGTCGACGGGCCCAGCGACCTGGCGATCATCGCCGCGATGCGCGGCGCGCGCAGCATGAGCGTCGAGGCGGTGGCGAGGGGCGGGCGGCCCTTCGCCGATACCTACGCGCTCGCCGGCGCGGCGACCGCGATCGACGCGGCGGCGCTGGCGTGCAAACGGGGGTGACGACACGCGGGCGCGTTCTTCGACGGGCTCGGCGCGAACGGGGTCAGGTTGCGACGGCCGCTACTCCCGTACGCCCCGAGTGTGTCGAAGGACGGCCATGCTTGCGGGACGAGTGGTGGTAATCTGCCCCTTTTTCCTCTATATGCCGCAAATGCTCACAGCGTCGGCAGCTCCCATGCCCATCCCCGGGCACATCGATCCCGTGCCCGTTCCGCGCGAGACGGCGCCGCGGCCCGATGGGCGCGTCGACCTGATCGGCCTCTCCAAGGACCAGCTTCGCGCCGCGCTTGCCGAGGCGGGGATGGAGGCGAAGCAGGCAAAGCTGCGCGCCAAGCAGATCTGGCACTGGCTGTACAATCGCGGCGCGACCGACTTCGCGCAGATGACCGATATCGCCAAGGCGCAGCATCCCTGGCTGGCCGAGCGCTTCGCCATCTCCCGCCCCGACGTCGTCGAGGCTCAGGTGTCGACCGACGGCACCCGCAAATGGCTGCTCCGCTCGCCGGACGGGCAGGATTACGAGATGGTGTTCATTCCCGATGCCGATCGGGGAACGCTGTGCGTGTCGAGCCAGGTCGGCTGCACCCTCAACTGCCGTTTCTGCCACACCGGCACGATGCGGCTGGTCCGCAACCTGACCGCGGGCGAGATCGTCGGGCAGGTCATGCTCGCGCGCGATTCGTTGGGCGAATGGCCGAGCCAGCCTGAGGGGCGGATGCTCACCAACATCGTCATGATGGGCATGGGCGAGCCGTTGTACAATTTCGACAATGTCCGCGACGCGTTGAAGCTGGTGATGGACGGCGACGGCCTCGCCTTGTCGAAGCGGCGCATCACCCTGTCTACCAGCGGCGTGGTGCCGATGATGGCGCGCGCCGGCGAGGAGATCGGGGTGAACCTCGCCGTGTCGCTCCATGCCGTGACCAAGGACGTGCGCGACGAGATCGTGCCGCTGAACAGGAAATACGGCATCGAGGAGCTGCTGCAGGCGTGCGCCGACTATCCCGGCGCCAACAACGCCCGGCGCATCACGTTCGAATATGTGATGCTGAAGGACAAGAACGACTCGGACGAAGACGCGCGCGAGCTGGTGCGGCTGATCCGGCACTACCGGCTGCCGGCCAAGGTCAACCTGATTCCCTTCAACCCCTGGCCGGGGGCGGACTATGAATGCTCGACGCCGGAGCGGATCAGGGAGTTCAGCAACATCGTGTTCGAAGGCGGCATATCCGCGCCCACCCGCACCCCGCGCGGGCGCGATATCGACGCGGCCTGCGGCCAGCTGAAGACCGCTGCGGAGAAGAAGAGCCGGGCGGAGCTGGACCGGCTGGCGGCGGAAAAGCAGGCCGCGCTGGCCTGAGCTGGTGGCGACGGTGGAGGCGGTGGTGGAAGCGGGGCATCGGCGCGGAACGCCCGCCTATCGTCAGCTTACCCTGGCGATGCTGTTCGCCGGCTTTTCGACCTTTTCGCTGCTGTACGCGGTGCAGCCGCTGCTGCCCTTGCTGGCGGACGATTACCGGCTGACGGCAGAAGGGGCTTCGCTGGCGGTGTCGCTCGCGACGGGGCCCCTGGCGTTCGGCATTCTAGCGGCGGGGGTGGCCAGCGACAGGCTGGGTCGCCGGCCGCTGATGATCCTCGCGATGATGGCGGCGAGCGTGCTGACCCTTTCAGCGGCGGTCGCGCCGAGCTGGTCCCTGCTGCTGCTGCTCCGCTTCTTCACCGGGCTGGCGCTGGCCGGCGTTCCGGGCGTCGCCATTGCCTATGTCGCCGAAGAGGTGGATGCGTCCTCGATTGGTGCCGCGATGGGCCTGTACATCGCCGGCAGCGCGCTGGGTGGCATGGGCGGGCGGCTGGTCGCCAGCCTGGTCGCCGATGTCGGCGGCTGGCGCTGGGCGGTCGGCTCGGTCGGCCTCGCCGGCCTGTTGATGGCGTTCGCGTTCCGCCGGCTTGCTCCGCACTCCCGACGTTTCGTGCCCGAAAGCCCCGGCCTAGGCGCCATGCGGCTGCTGTTCCGCGATCGAGCCCTGCCGCTGCTTTATGCCGAGGCGTTCCTGATCATGGGCGTGTTTGTCACGGTCTATAACTACGCTGCGTTCCGGCTGGTCGCACCGCCATATTCGTTGAGCCAGGCGCTGGTCGGGGCGGTGTTCCTGCTCTACGTCCTCGGCTCGTTCAGTTCAGCCTGGTTCGGCGAGTTGGCCGGGCGAAAGGGGCGTCGCCGCGTGTTCTGGGTGACTGTGGCGATCCTGCTCGCCGGTGTGGCGATGAGCGCGGCGCGCCCCCTGCCGCTGGTCGTGCTCGGCATCGCCGTGCTGACGGTCGGCTTCTTCGGGGCGCACTCGATCGCCAGCGCCTGGGTCGGTCGGCGGGCGGTCGGCAATCGCGGCCAGGCGGCGGCGCTGTACCTGTTCTTCTATTATCTGGGGTCGAGCATTCTGGGATCGGCGGGCGGATTCGCCTGGACCCATGCCGGCTGGCCCGGCGTGACGCTGTTCTGCCTGATGCTGAGCCTGGCCGCCATGGCGGGTGCGGTGGCGCTGGCCCGCGTGCCGCCGCTTCCCGATCCCGAACAGGCCACCCGCGCGCTGGTGGAGGCATGAACGCCACCCAACTCGCCCTGGTCGCCGCGGCCGGGTTCGTCGGCGGGGCGATGAACGCGCTGGCGGGTGGGGGCACCTTTGCGACGCTGCCGGCGCTGCTGGGGGCGGGGCTGCCGGCCAATGTCGCCAACGCTACCTCCAACGTTGCACTGCTGCCGGGGGCGGGGACCAGCGCCTGGGCGTTTCGGGATGAGCTCGGGCCGGTCGGTGGCGTGTCATACCGGACGCTTGCGGCGATCACCTTCGTCGCGGGGCTGGTCGGCAGCGGGTTGCTGGTCGTGACGCCGGGGCGGACGTTCGACCTCATCATTCCCTGGCTGGTGCTCTATGCCTTCGTCGTGCTCGCCTTCGGCCGTCATGCGTCCGAATGGCTTCGAGAGCGGGTGACGATCGGGCGGCGCACCCTGCTTGTCGCGCAGGTCCTGCTCGGCATTTATGGCGGCTATTTCGGCGGCGGCGTCGGCATGATGACCACGGCGACCTATGGCCTGCTGGCGGGGCATGGCCCGCGGGAGCTGTTCGCGCCCCGAACGCTGATGCTCGGCGTCGTCAACGCGGCGGCCGCGATCGTGTTCGTCGCCACCGGGCTGGTGCGCTGGACCATGGCCGTGCCGATGCTGGTCGGCGCGGTCGTCGGCGGCTGGGCGGGGGCCAAGGTCGGGCGCGCGCTGCCCTCCGGCGCGGTCAGGGCATGGACGCTGCTGGTGACCGGCGCGACCACCGTCGTGTTCTTCTGGCGCGCCTATGGCGGCTAGGCGGGCCGGCGCAACCGGAACAGCGCGTCCTCGCGCGTTTCGAAATAGTCGGCGGGTCCGCCGCCCCTGCTGATCGGACGCGCGCGCGCGGTCTGGTAGATGCCGTCCTCCAGCAGGGCGCGGTCGATATGGATGCCGACCGCTTCGCCGATCACAAGCCATTGGTCGAGCGGCTTTCCCTCCTTGCCATGCAGCTGGACCAGCTGGGTGAGTCGGCACTCGAAGGCGACTGGGCTCGCCGCGACGCGCAGTGGCGCGACCAGGCGCGAGGCGGCGGCTTCGATCCCGGCGGCGGCGAACTCGTCCGCGTCGGGCGGCAGGGTTGCGGAGGAGGCGTTCATCGCCTCGGCCAAATCGCGGGTCGCAAGGTTCCAGACGAACGCGCCCGTTTCCTTGATGTTGGCGACAGAGTCCTTCCAGCCCATGGAGGAGAAGCCGACCAGCGGCGGCTTGTAGCAGAGCAGGTTGAAGAAGCTGTAGGGCGCAAGGTTGCGGACGCCATCGGCGGAGATGCTGCTGATCCAGCCGATCGGGCGCGGCGCGACGATCGCGTTCAGCGGGTCATGGGGCAGGCCGTGGCCGTTCGCGGGTTCGTAGAAATGCCAGTCGGTCATCGGGGTCCAACGCCGTGCCCGCCTCTTCCGCTCCCGGCTACCTGTGCGGGCGGACTTGCTGTAGGACAGGAGGCGTGACCGAATCCGCCGTGCCGAAACGCGCCTATCGCCATCGCCTGCCGACCCGGATCTGGCACTGGACCAATGCGGTCACGGTGTTCGTCATGATCGGCAGCGGGCTGATGATCTCCAACGCCCACCCCCACCTCTACTGGGGCGTGTACGGGGCCAACTTCGACCAGCCCTGGTTCGATCCGCCGCGTTTTCCCGGCTGGCTGACCATTCCGTCGCGCTACAATCTGGCGCTCGCGCGGCGCTGGCACCTGCTGTTCGCGCTGGTGCTCGCGTTCAACCTGCTGTGGTTCATGATCGCCAGCCTGCTGAACCGGCATTTCACGCGTGACCTGCGCTTTCGTCGCGAGGAGCTGCGTCCCGCCGCCATCGCCCGTGACGTACGCGAGCACCTCGCCTTCCGCTTTCACGACGGCGAGAACCCGGCCCGGTTCAACCTGCTTCAGAAGATCGCCTATTGCGCGGCGCTGTTCGTGCTGCTGCCGGTGATTATCCTGACCGGGCTGGGGCTGTCGCCGGGGTGGAACGCGGGCGCGCCGTGGATCCTCGACCTGTTCGGCGGCCGCCAGAGCGTGCGGTCGATCCACTTCATCGCCTGTTGGGGGGTGGTCGCGTTTGTCGTCGTCCATCTGGTGCTGGTGATCCTGGCGGGTCCGTTCGCCGAGATACGTTCGATGCTGACCGGCTGGTTCGTGCCGCCGAAGGGAGAGGAGCGGTGAGCCCGACCGTGACCCGCCGCGGCCTGATCGGGATCGGCGCCGCCTCGACGCGCACCGGTTCCTTGAGGAGACCCTTGCACAAATCTTCGACTTCGGGCGCCATGGTGGCCGAAAACAGCATGGTCTGCCGGCGCGTGCCAATCTGCTTGGCAATGTGCTTGACGG
>CAKTFL010000103.1 GCA_934555855.1 uncultured Sphingomonas sp.
GCCCCAACCAGATCACGGGCCGCCGCCATCGCCTCCGGCCCGCTGATACGAATGACCGCGATAGCGGCGGGAGGGCGTCCGCTCGATACCGCGAAGATCGTGTCCATCGCCGGTATCAGCCGCTGGTCTTGCCCAAGCTCGTATCGATCATCTGGCGCCACATGGTCAGCCCGGCCTCGCTCATCGGGCCCCAGCTCCTGGTCATCTGCTCCAGCGTCTCGGGCTTCAGCCCGCTCGTCATCGCTCCAAGCATCGTCGCGATATAGCGATCGTGAATCGGGGTAAGGTCCGGCAACCCGATCGCTCGCCGCGCTTCTTCGGGCGTGCATTCGATTTCCACATTCATTTTCATCGCGGGGACCTCCTGCCGGCGCGCCGGCCTGTCTGGTTCGGCAGCGATATATGCGCGCGATCAGGCCACTGCTGCAATGTCCACGCAGCGGCCAACTCAGGCGATCAGGCTGGACAGGCCGGCCGTGTCAGTCGTCCCTACCCAGCCCTCATAGATCATGCGGACGGCCACGAACAGGATGACCGCCAGGCCGATATAGGCGATCCAGCGATAGCGATCGATGATCCGCGCGATCAGGTTCGCGGCAAGCCCCATCAGCGCTACCGACAAAAACAGGCCCACGACCAGAATACCCGGATGCTCGCGCGCGGCGCCGGCAACGGCCAGGACATTGTCCAGGCTCATCGATACGTCCGCGACGGCCACCGCCCAGGCTGCGCTGGCAAAGCTCCGCGCGGCTGAGACCCCCTGTTCGGGCGCATCATGACCGGCGCTGGAACGGATCTCGCGATAGAATTTCCAGCTGACCCACAGCAACAGCAGGCCCCCGGCAAAAATCAGCCCGACGATTCCCATCAGCCATGTCACCGCGAGCGCGAACAGAATACGCAGCACCAGCGCGGCACCGATGCCGATCAGGATCACCTTGCGCCGTTGTTCCGCCGGCAGGCCCGCTGCCAGTGCGCCGACCACGATCGCATTGTCGCCCGCCAGCACCAGATCGATCATCAGCACTGATCCGAAGGCCGCCAGCGCGGCCGCATCAGTCAGGTTGGAAAAATCGGACAGAATATGCTGCCAGATGTCGCCGAGCGAACCGGGGCCCTGAATCGGCGTTGCGCTGAGAAAAGTGAGGAGCATGATCCGCCCCTACAACAAAAACGGCGTGGGCAAAGCCCACGCCTTGTACAGCCCACGGAATGCCGCCGGCCGAGCTCGCGCCGAGCGGGTCGGTTAGCGCCCCGCCGCCTGCTATTGGTTCATGCTGTCGAAGAACTGGTCGTTGGACTTGGAGTCCTTCATCTTGTCGAGGAGGAACTCGACCGCGTCGGTTGTCCCCATCTGCATCAGGATACGGCGCAGCACCCACATCTTGGACAGCTTGGCCTTTTCGACCAGCAGCTCTTCCTTGCGGGTACCGGACTTGCCCACGTCGATTGCCGGGAAGATCCGCTTGTCGGCCACCTTGCGGTCGAGCACGATTTCCGCGTTGCCGGTACCCTTGAACTCCTCGAAGATCACCTCATCCATGCGGCTGCCGGTATCGATCAGCGAGGTCGAGATGATCGTCAGCGAGCCGCCCTCCTCGATGTTGCGCGCCGCACCGAAGAAACGCTTCGGCCGCTGCAGGGCATTTGCGTCGACACCGCCCGTCAGCACCTTGCCCGACGACGGCACCACCGTGTTGTAGGCGCGGCCCAGGCGAGTGATGTTGTCCAGCAGGATCACCACATCCTTTTTGTGCTCGACCAGGCGCTTGGCCTTTTCGATCACCATTTCCGCAACCTGGACGTGACGCGTCGCCGGCTCGTCGAAGGTGGAGGATACCACCTCACCGTTCACCGTACGCTGCATGTCGGTGACTTCCTCGGGCCGCTCATCAATCAGCAGCACGATCAGATAGACCTCGGGATGGTTGAGGCTGATCGCGCGCGCGATGTTCTGCATCATGATCGTCTTGCCGACGCGCGGCGGGGCCACGATCAGGCAGCGCTGCCCCTTGCCGAGCGGCGCGACGACATCGAGAACGCGACCCGTCTTGTCCTTGATCGTCGGGTCCTCGATTTCAAGCTTTAGCCGCTCCTCAGGATAGAGTGGCGTCAGATTGTCGAAATTGACCCGGTGGCGCACAGCGTCGGGATCGTCGAAATTGACGCTGGTCAGCTTGGTCAGCGCGAAATAGCGCTCGCCGTCCTTGGGTGCGCGGATCTCTCCCTCGACCGTGTCGCCGGTCCGCAGGCCGTGCTTGCGGACCTGGTTGGGCGACACATAGATGTCGTCCGGGCCGGCCAGATAATTGGCCTCCGGCGAGCGCAGGAAGCCGAAACCGTCGGGCAGCACCTCGATCGTGCCCAGCCCCATGATCTGGTCGCCATGCTCGGCCTGCGCCTTGAGGATCCCGAACAGCAGGTCCTGCTTGCGAAGGGTCGAAGCGCCTTCGACGCCCGTTTCCTCGGCCAGCTGCACCAGCTCGGCGGGCGTTTTCTTCTTCAGGTCCTTAAGATGCATGGAGATTGTCCGGATGCGATAGATAATCGGGGGCATCGGTCGGCGTCGGAGAAGCGACACGGACCAAGCGGAGAGGAAGGGCGGACGAGCCGGACGGCCCGCTGCTTTAGAGTCAGGACGTAAGAGCCGCCCGTCCGCTAGTCAAGCAAGTCAGAAGGGCTTCACCACCGCCAGGATCACGATCGCGATCGCGGCCAGCGCCGGCACCTCGTTGAGCATCCTCAGCGTCCGCCCGGTCAGCCGCATCTCGCCACGCGCCAGTTTGCGGGCATAGCCGACCGCCCAGCCATGATAGCCGGACAGCGCCAGCACGAACGCCAGCTTGGCATGAAGCCAGCCGGAGCCCCAATGCTGCCCCACTGTCGCCAGGGTCAGTCCCAGGATCCACACCACGATCATCGACGGCGTCAGGATGATTTGGCGCAGCTTGCCCTCGCGGCTCACCCATTCGGCCGCCTCCGCGTCGCGGCCCGCGACCAGCGCCTCCTGATGATAGATAAGGTAGCGGGGCAGCGCGAACATGCCCGCCATCCAGAAGATCACGAACAGGATATGCGCGGCCAGCAGCCAGGGATAATGATTGCCCAGGAATTCCATGCTCAGCCTCCCCTGACCCGGCTCACCCTGACCCGGTTCAGCAGCCGTTCGACATGCGCGATCGGTGTATGCTGGCCGATGCCGTGGCCGAGGTTGAAGACGTGCGGCCGCTCGCGAAAGGCTGTCAAAACCCGGTCGACGCCCGCGTCCAGCGCCGCGCCGCCGGCCATCAGCGCGAGCGGGTCGAGATTGCCCTGCACCGGCATTCCGGGCGGCAGCACCGCATCGGCCCAGGCCGGGTCAACCGTCTCGTCCAGCCCCACCGCATCGACCCCTGTCTCGCGCGCATAAGCGGGCAGCTTGCCCCCCGCACCCTTGGGAAAGCCGATCACGACCAGGTCCGGGCACCGTTCGCGCAGGCGCGAGGTGATGGCGGCATTGGGGGCGATCACCCATTGTTCGAACTGGCTCGGGCTCAGGCTTCCCGCCCAGCTGTCGAACAGCTGCACCGCCTCGACACCCGCCTCGTGCTGGCGGGCGAGATATTCGATCGTCAGGTCGACGATCCGCTCGATCAGCGCCGCCATCGCGCCCGGATCGGCATAGCCGAGCATCCGTGCCTCCGCCTGATCCTTCGATCCCTGGCCCGCGATCATGTAGGTCGCGACCGTCCAGGGTGACCCCGCGAAACCCAGAAACGTCACCTCCGGCGGCAACATGCCGGCCACCCGCGTAACCGTGTTGTAGACGGGCTGAAGCCGGGCGTGATCGGGCGCCTGCAAGCTGTCGACGGCATCCCGCCGGTCGATCTTGGGACTGAGCCGCGGCCCCTCGCCCGGCCCGAAGGTCAGGTCCTGCCCCAAGGCCCAGGGCACCATGAGAATGTCGGAAAACAGGATTGCGCCATCGAATCCGAACCGCCTGATCGGCTGGAGAGTCACTTCCGCCGCCGTGACCGGATCGGTGGCGAGCGCCAGGAATCCCCCCTTCTCGGCCCGCAGTGCGCGATATTCGGGAAGATACCGACCCGCCTGGCGCATCAGCCAGACCGGCGGAATGTCCTGCCGTTCTCCTTTCAACGCGTTCAGCAATGGCTTGTTCGGTGAGCCTTGAGTCACGCATCAACCTTTAAAGAGAGTCAAAAGAGGATGTTGAAGTGGTTGGCACACCGTTTTGCGGGAATTGGGGGATCATCCCGATTCAGCGCACAGCTTGACGGGCGCGGACTCTCGGTAGCCCCGCGATTCCGTCATGACCATCCCCGTTATCCACAGGCTGTTGGCAGAACGATGCCCTGTTGAACCGGCTGTGGACAACCTCCAGCTTTTCCACGGCTGCCGGCCGGGTTGGCGGGCGGAAAGAGTTACGCTAGCCCTTATCCCCGTGTTATCCACAGATCGATCCAGACCGGCGCTGGCCGGCAGTGTCGCGCGGTGACCCGCCGGCTTCACATCCACCTCCTGTCGGACTCGACGGGGGAAACGCTGGAAATGATCGCCAAGGCGGCGCTCGCCCAATATGACGAGGTCGAAACCGTTCGGCATTTCTGGCCGATGGTGCGGACCGAGACGCATCTGGAGCGTATCCTTCAGGAAATCGCACTCAATCCCGGGCTGGTGATCTTCACGCTGGTGAACTCGGTTACCCGGCGTGCGCTCGAACAGCGTTGCGCCGCGCTCGGCCTGTCGGTCGTGGCGCCGCTCGATCCGGTCAACGATGCCCTGACCGCACTGCTCGGCAAGCAGGGCAAGGCGAAGCCGGGGCGGCAGCATGTCCTGGATGCTGCCTATTTCGCGCGGGTCGACGCGATCCAGTTCACCATCGCGCATGACGACGGCCTCCTGCCCGACGAATGGGAGGAAGCGGACATCGTCCTTGCCGGCGTATCGCGCTCGTCGAAGACGCCGACGTCCATCTATCTCGCCAATCGCGGCTACAAGATCGCCAACATCCCGATCGTGGTGGAAAGCCCGCCGCCGCCTGCCCTGTTCGCGCTGCGCCAGCCGCTGGTCGTTGGCCTGACCACCAGCGCCGACCGGCTGATCCAGATCCGCCGCAACCGTCTTCTCTCGCTCGGGCAGGCGCCGGACACGACCTATGTCGAACAGGACGCCGTACAGCGCGAGCTGGGCTATGCCCGCCGCATGTTCGCCGATCGCGGCTGGCCGGTGATCGACGTGACTCGCCGCTCGATCGAGGAAACCGCGGCCGCGATCATCGCGCTGTGGCAGCAGCGTCGCGGTTCCGCGGCGCCGGGGTACGAATGATGCTGGTGCTCGCATCCGGATCGGCCTCGCGCCGGGCCATGCTCGCCGGGGCGGGCGTGCCGTTCACCGCCGAGTCGCCCGGCGTGGACGAGGATGCCGTCAAGGCGTCGCTGGCCGAAGCCAAGCCGCGCGACCTAGCCGATGCGCTCGCCGAGCTGAAGGCGCTGAAGGTGTCGGCACGGCGGCCGGGTGCGCTGGTGCTCGGTTCGGATTCCGTGGTCGCCCTCGCGGACGGCACGCTGCTGGACAAGCCGACCAGCCGCGAGGAGGCGGGGGATCATCTCGCCCGGATGAGCGGCAGCCGGCATGAGCTGTGGAGCGCGGCGGTGATCGCGGAAAACGGCCGCGCCGTCTGGCGGCATGTCGAGGCGGCGCGAATGCACGTGCGGCCGCTGTCCTACAGCTTCATCCAGCAGTATCTCGATGCCGAATGGCCGGCCATCTCCGGATGCGTCGGCTGCTATCGGATCGAGGGTCCCGGCGTGCAGCTTTTTTCCCGTGTCGAGGGCAGTCAGTTCACCGTGCTGGGTCTCCCCTTGCTGCCCGTCCTTTCCTACCTGCGTGAGCGAAAGGTGCTCTGTTTGTGACCATATGCCGGAAACTTCGGAAACTTCGGCCGGGGATGCGGCCGTGACGGTCCGGCCCTATGCCGAGGTGATCGGCGATCCGATCGAGCAATCCAAATCGCCGGTGATCCACAATTTCTGGCTGCGGGCGCTCGGCATCGATGCCGAATATCGCCGCAGCCATGTCACCCCAGAGGGGCTGGCTGGCTATTTCGCCGAGCGACGCGACGATCCGGCCTGGCGCGGCTGCAACATCACGGTGCCGCACAAGATCATGGCGCTCGACCAGGTCGCCGATCCGGGCGGCGTGCGGGACAGCATCGGCGCGATCAACACCGCCTTCCGCAACGAGGCGGGAGAGCTGGTCGGCACCAATACCGATGCCGGCGGCTTTTACGCGCCGATCGCCGACCTTGACCTGGTCGGCCGCCCGGTCGCGGTGATCGGCACGGGCGGCGCGGCGCGGGCGATCCTGTTCGCCCTGTCGCGCATGGACACGGGGCCCGTCACCGTGCTCGGCCGCAATCCGCTCAAGGCGGCGGCGCTCCTCGCCTCGTTCGGGCTGAAGGGTGACGCGCAGCCGATCGAGCGGCTTCCCGCCGCGGCGCTGTTGGTCAACGCTACCACGCTCGGGATGCAGGGTCAGCCGCCGCTTGGCGTGGACCTGTCGCCCCTGCCCGACGATGCCACCGTCTACGACATCGTCTACGCCCCGCTCGAAACGCCGCTCCTCGCCCAGGCGCGGGAACGCGGGCTGGACACGGTGGACGGGCTGGAGATGCTGGTCGGCCAGGCGGCGATCGCCTTCGAAATCCTGTTCGGCGCTCCCCCGCCGCGCGATCGCGACGAGGAGCTTCGGGACCTGTTGCTCGCGTGATGGTACTGGGCCTCACCGGCTCGATCGGCATGGGCAAGTCGACGGTGGCGGCGATGTTCGCGGATGCAGGCGTTTTCGTGTTCGATTCGGACGCGGCGGTTCACCGGCTTCAGGGTCCTGCCGGCCGTGTCGTGGCGGCGATTGAGGCGGCCTTTCCCGGCACCACCGGCGAAAATGGCGTGAACCGTACCGCGCTCGCCGAAGCGGTGCTGGGCAACGAGGCGGCGCTGCGCCTGCTGGAAGCGATCGTCCACCCCGCCGTTGCGATGGAGCGCGCCGCCTTTCTGGCAGATCATGCGGATGCGTCGCTGGTCGTCCTTGACGTGCCGCTCCTGTTCGAAACGGGTGGCGATGCGCTGGTCGACAAGATCGCGGTGGTTTCCGCCGCGCCCGAGGTGCAGCGGGCCCGCGTTCTTGCCCGTCCCGGCATGACGGAGGGGAAGCTCGCGGCGATCCTCGCCCGCCAGCTGCCCGATGCGGAAAAGCGCCGCCGCGCCGACATCGTGATCCCGACCGACGTTCCGCTCGACCGGACCCGTGCCGCGGTGGCCGGGGTGATCG